>DHJM01000133.1:2086-15505 GCA_002404335.1 Gemmatimonadales bacterium UBA4720 | reverse complement strand
TATCTGATGAGCATGTGCAACAAACGCTTTACTGCCACGCAGTTCGCACTGCTCTCGAGCCTCATGGCTGCCAGCCGGGACATACTCGTCGCTCCGGCCGGTAAGATTGCGGAATCATTGGGATGGCCGGGATTCTTCCTGCTGACCATCGCGATGGCGATTCCGCCGCTGCTCCTTCTGCCTTTCATCGCGCCCTGGTCGCGCGATCTGCCGATCGGCGCGGCGTCTCACACTGGTGAGACGGTGCCGGCCAAAGCCGCTCAGCCGCCCTTGGCGCCGCGGCGATAGTCCTCTTCAGGGGAGCGGAGACGCGCCGTGACGACCGTGACGTTGTCAGGCGCACCCGTGTGCAGCGCTTCCTCGATGAGCGCTGCGCAGATCTCTTCAGGCCGTCCCGCGCCGCGCGCGATCCGTCCGATCTCCTCGGGCGACACCTGGTTCGACAGCCCATCGCTGCAGAGCACGAGAATGTCGTCGTTGTCCAGCCTCACGCGGTAGAAATCCGTGACGACTTTCTCCTCGGGGCCGAGCGCCTGAAGGATGATGTTGCGGTGCTCGCTCTGCGCCGCTTCTTTCGCCGTCATGCGGCCGGCGTCGATCAGCCGCTGCACGAATGACTGGTCCTTGGTCAACTGCTTCGCGGCGCCTTTGCGTACGAGATACGCGCGGCTGTCGCCGACCTGCGCGATGAACGCCTCGCCATCGAGTATGAGCGCCAGCGTCGTGGTCGTGCCCATGCCGTGATGCTCGGGCGATGTGATCGCTTTCTGGTAGATCGCCCGGTTCGCGACGTCGATTCCCCGCTTGAGCGCGGCTTCGACCGATTCAGGCGTGCGCTTTGGCACTTTGTGCCACCAGCGGTGCAGCTCGCTCAGAATCGTCTCGGTTGCAATCGAGCTGGCGAGGGCGCCAGACGCCGCTCCGCCGACACCGTCGGCGACGATGAGGATGAAGGGTGCTGTGTGAACGGAGACGAGTGTGGGCGCGCTCATCGTCGCGATGTCGCCCGTCTCCAGGTTCGCTATCAAAAAGGAATCCTGATTGTCGTGCCTGATCAGGCCGACATTCGAGATCCCGAAACTCTCTGCAATCAATGTTGGCTCGAAAGGAGCGTAGTAGTGCGGTCACGGGAGAACTGCGCCTCCCGGTGCGACAAAAGATAGCGGAACGAATCCAACGAGGGCACTACCCATGCGTATTAGAAAGACGTATACCGCATTGCACGTGCAACCTGGAATTTGACGATGAATGCTTGGGTCCATAAGGGTTTCGCCTGTTGCGTCGCCGTGGCGAGCGCGTCCTGCGCGCCCGTCACGGGACCATCCGCTCCCGTTCCCACACCAGTGACCTTTCCGCCGCTCGTTCCTGCCCCTCTTCCTCCCGCTAGCCCGAAGCTTCCACCCGTCCCCGAGGTGCGCGGCCCGCTGCAGATCAGCGTCGCGTATCCCAAGCCGGAGCAGCTCCTCACCGTTCGGGATTCGAATTTCATTTTCGGCACCGTCGGAACCGGAGGCGCGGCGCTTCGCATTAATGGAGTAGCGGTGCCCGTCTGGCCCAACGGCGCGTTCATGGGATGGCTTCCGGTCCCGCCCGATAGCGCGCCGCGTTACGAGCTGCTCGCGTCGAACGGCGCAGAAAGAGCGCGACTCGTTCTTCCGGTAAAGATTCCGCCGGCGTCTGATACCACGCACCGCGAGAAGCTGCTCGGCGATACGCTTCAACCCGTTCCATCTCCAGACACGCTGACACCGGTTGCCGGCAATGTCTACGTCACGCTCGGGGCTCCCGGTTCGACCGTAGACGACACGGACCGCGTGACCATCGCCCGACCCGGTCCGGGAAATGGACAGGAGTACAAGTGGTTTCTCTTCCCCGGCACGGTGGTGAAGATCACGGGCGCGATGAAGGCGAGCGGCGACGACTTCGTGCGCGTCCAGCTCGACTCGAGCCAGGACGCCTGGGTTCTGCGCACCGAGCTCCAGGCGCAAAACATCTCGACCACGCCGACGGGCGGGTTCATCGGCGACTCGGCGGCTCCGCTGCGCCGGATTGGAGCGGTTCGCATCGAGCCCGGCCCGAATTGGGTCGACGTGGTGATTCCCATGACGGGACCACCGCCGCCGTATCTGGTTGAGGAAACCGATCGAACGATCTCTCTGTTGTTGTACGGCGTAGCGGGCGCGCCGGTGGTCTCGATGATGGCAGAGCCGATTGACCCGTACTTCAATAGCATCAGCTCCTCGACGCCGGAGGAGAGCAGAGTGCGCTACACGATCAATCTCAATCGCGCTCCGTACGGATATCTGGCGCTCTGGCAGAACGGCGCGCTGACCTTCAGGGTGCGGCGCCCGCCCAGGATCGCCGATGCCGTATCTCCGCTTCGCGGCCTCACCATCACCGTCGACCCCGGACATCCTCCCGCGGGCGCTACCGGCCCGACGGGGCTCTATGAAGGCGACGCTGTGCTCCAGGTGGGCCTCAAGGTGCGCGATCTTCTCACGCAGCGAGGCGTGAGCGTCGTGATGACGCGGATCACGCCCGAGCCCGTCGATCTCGGATTGCGCGCGATCATCAGCCGCCGTGCCAACGCCAACGCTTTCGTCTCGATCCACCTCAACGCCTTCCCCGACGGCGTGAATCCATTTGTCAACAATGGGTCTTTGACGCTTTATTTCTGGCCACATTCGATTCCATTGGGCGTGGCGACACAGGCGGCGCTGCTGGCCGAGCTGGGACTTCGCGACAATGGGACCAAATTCCAGAACCTTGCGGTTGCTCGTGGGACGTGGATGCCATCGATTCTCACCGAGGGAGCGTTCGTCATCATGCCTGATCAGGAAGCGGCACTGAGAACTCCCACTTACCAGGAGGCTTACGCCGCGGCGATAGTGCGTGGCCTCGAGGCCTACTTCGCGTCGATGGCCCAAAAGCCGTGAGATCGCTCGCGCTCGCGGCCGCGTTGTTCCTTTGCGCGGCGCGGGCCGCGGGTGGCCAGCTACCCCCCAACGAGGACTGGCGCACGCTCCGCACGCGGCACTTCCGCGTGCATTTCACCCCGGCGGTCGAAGAAGAAGCGCGCAGAGCGGCTGTGAATGCCGAACGCGCGTACACGGAGCTGTCGACGGAGCTGGTCCCGCCACGCGGCACGATCGATCTCGTCATCTCGGACAACGTCGATTACGTGAACGGCTACGCGACGCCGTTCCCGTCGAATCGCATCGTCGTCTACGCGCACCCGCCGACGGACGCGTCGGGGCTCCGCGACTACGATGATTGGAACGCGCTCGTGGTGACCCACGAGCTCACCCACATTTTCCATCTCGACCGCTCGCGCGGGATCTGGCGATTCGGGCAGGCGATCTTCGGCAGGAACCCGCTGCTCTTTCCGAATCTGTACGAGCCGACTTGGGTGATAGAGGGGCTCGCCGTCTATTTCGAGTCGCGAATGACGGGTGTAGGCAGGCTGGAGAGCTCCGAGCACTCGATGACCGCGCGCGCGGCCGCGCTCGCCAATCGATTGCCGACGCTCCAGGAGCTGTCACCTGGCACGTCGCGCTTTCCCGGCGGCAACGTCGTTTACATCTACGGCTCCCTGCTATTCGATTACCTGTCGCGCACGCGGGGCCCAGGCAGCATTCGCCAGTTCGTCGAGAGCGGATCGAAGACTCCGTTTCCGTTCATTCTCACGCTGACGTCGCGAAACGCCTTTGGGATGTCGTTCCAGACGGCGTGGGAGCACTGGCGCGACTCGCTGGCTCGCGAGATGCGCAGCCCACACGAAGTGATGCCGGGATGGCGGCAGCTCACAAACGGCGGACGCGTCGCGCTCTTTCCGCGCTGGTTCGGCGACACTGCGCTCGTGTACGCAGGCGACAAGGCGCGCGAGATGCCCTCCGCGTATCAGGTCACTCTCTCGGGACGCGAAACGCGACTCGGCCGGCGCAACGGCACGAGTCCCAATGTGAGAATGCCCGACGGTGGCATTCTCTTCTCGCAGCCCGACTTCCTGGATCCCTACCACATCCGGAACGATCTCTACGTCGAGAGAAACGGGTCGCAGACGAGGCTCACGACCGGCGCTCGGTTGACCTCGCCGGACGCGCGCGTGGACGGCGAGATCGTCGCGGTTCAGGACGAGCCGGCGACGACGAGGCTGGTACGGCTCTCGAGCGACGGACGCACGCTCGTGCCGCTCACACCCACGAGCATCGACGTGCAGTGGGCTGATCCGCGGTGGTCCCCCGATGGCTCGCGGATCGCGGCCGTGAAGCAGAGTCGCGGGAGATCCGAGATCGCCATCATCGGCTCGGATGGAAAGATGATCGACTCTTTCGGCGCGACCCACGCCATCAACTCGAGCCCGAGCTGGTCTTCTGACGGGACGCGCATCTATTTCTCCTCCGAGCGCAGCGGCTCGCCGCAGATCTATGTTGCCGACGTGACCACCTTCGCGCCGACGGTGGCCAGGATCAGCGACGCGTCCACCGGATTATTCGCTCCCGAGCCATCGCCCGATCAAAGCCAGCTGGCGACCCTGCTGTTCAAGGCCGACGGATATCATCTCGGCGTTGCTCCGTTTGCGTCCCTCGCGCCCGTTGCCACCGACAGCACGAGGACGAGTCCGCGCTCTGGCTGCGCGAATTGCCTGGCTGACGTGCCCGGCCTCGCGCCACTCGGCGCATCCGACAGCTCTCGCGCGACCAAATATTCGCCGTGGGTGTCGCTCTTGCCGCGCTACTGGAGTCCGGTTGTCGAGAGCACCACAGACGACGGAACATCCTGGGGCGCTTATACCAGCGGCTCCGACATCGTGGATCGTCACGACTACGTCGTCGAGGCGCTTCACAATTCGCGATGGGCGCAAAATTCCGCCTGGCTCTGGTACCGCTACGCGGGATTCGGCCTGCCGCTGATCGATCTTTACGCGTCACAGAGTTTCTCGAATGGGACATTCGTTGTCGACGACGGGGCCGGAGGCGTCAGCCCGCCTTTCGGACTCGCGGAGCGCGAGAGAATCGTCTCACTCCAGACGACGTTCATTCGACCGCGATTCCGGAGCTACACACTCGCGTCGATCGGGGGCGAGCTCGAGGGAGACAGCTACTCCACGCGTCCGGACACGGTGCTTCAGCACTTGGTGTCGTTCTTCTCCGAGACGCACAACTATCCGGCGCTGATTGCGTCGGCGGGCTGGTCGAACGCGCAGCGCCCGGGCTTGAGCATCTCGCCAGAGGATGGAATCAGTATCAGCGCGAGCGGACGTCAGCGCTGGCGGGGCGGCACGACCGGCGCCGCCACGCGCAGCGTCGTCGGTACGACGTTGGTGTACAAGTCGCTCGACCTCCCCGGTTTTGCGCACCATGTGCTCGCGTTTCGCGCCGCGGGCGGCATTACCGATGATGGAAGTCCCGACCTCTTTTCGGCCGGAGGAATCAGCGGGACGGCGCTCGAGCTCTTCCCCGGTGTTACGGCTGGCCAGCAGCGTCGAACGTTCGGTGTGCGCGGATATCCCGCCGGAGCCGAGGGCGGAATTCGCGCGTATTCGGCAGCAGTCGAGTATCGAGCGCCGCTTGCCGCACCATCGCGCGGCTTCCACTACATCCCGGTCTTCGTCGATCGCGTGTCGCTGACGCTTTTCGGCGAGACCGGTCGAGCGTTCTGTCCCGCGAGCGCCGACACCACGAACGGATTCTGTACCTCCGCGAATATCCGGAATCCGGCCATGACTTCTGCCGGAGCAGAGCTCAATATCGACACCGGACTACAGCTCGATGTGCAGGCTCGGCTTCGGTTGGGACTCGCGTTTCCATTGGTCAATCGAGCGCAGCTCGGAGCAAGCGTAGCTCAGGCTTACGCGACGTTTGGCGCTTCGTTTTGACCCCTTTTGGAGTGCGTGTATCTAAGCAAACGGACGTTTTCCGGCGCCGGCACTACGGCCGAGTCGCGCCAGTCTTTCTCGCAGTTCTCGACTGATCGCTCGTGGGTTTTTCCCCCTTCAGGTGACCTAACTACCGCTCTCCGGTGTACTTAAGAGGCATCGATCCCTCGCCACAATTGTCCGAGCGGGGAGCGCGATATGCAGACCTGGATCGGTAGATCACGATGGACCTCGACGTGGAAAAAAGATGGTCGAGTATCTATTCGTGATGTGGAATACGTAAAGCATTGTCATGTAAAGAGATAGGTAAACACTGGCGCGGACTCACGAATACCGGTAGTATGCCTGCCCGCATCGAAATCACCGATGCCCAAGCGTGAAGTTCAAGGTCCGTCGTCTTCTTACTTGACAACCCTTTTTATCCTGCGGAGAGTTCTATCTAATGCCCATACCTGCCGTCCCGCCCCAAGGCGAAGCCCAGTTGAATGACAATGCGCGCACCGTGATCAGCAAACGGTATCTGATCAAGGACGCTACGGGCACGCCTGTGGAGCAGCCGGAAGACATGTTCTGGCGCGTGGCGGGAACGGTTGCCGAAGCGGACCGTCGGTACGGTGCAAGCGACAGCGAGGTCTCGGCTATGGCGGAGAATTTCTACCGCCTGATGGTTGAGCGTCGGTTCGAGCCGAACTCACCGACCCTCATGAACGCGGGACGCCCCCTCGGTCAGCTCTCTGCCTGCTTCGTTCTTCCCGTCGAGGACGCTCTGTCCAACGGCCGCGACGGGATCTACGACACGCTGCGCGCCATGGCGCTGATTCATCAGTCCGGCGGCGGAACAGGCTTCGGGTTCTCGAAGCTGCGCGGCAAGGGCTCGATGGTTCGCTCAACGACCGGCGTCGCATCGGGTCCGGTGTCGTTCATGAAGCTTTACGACGCGTCGACCGATGCGGTGAAGCAGGGCGGCACGCGCCGCGGCGCCAACATGGGAATTCTCCGCGTCGATCATCCCGACGTGATGGACTTCATTACCTGCAAGGAAGACCTGACGCAGATCACGAACTTCAATATTTCCGTCGCCGTCACCGATAAGTTCATGGCAGCGGTGAAGGCGGGCACGAGCTACGATCTCATTGACCCGAGCAGCGGCAAAGTCACCGGCCAGCTCGACGCTCGCGCCGTCTGGGACAAGATGATCGACGGGGCGTGGAGAACGGGCGAGCCGGGCTGCTTCTTCATAGACGAAGCGAACCGCTACAATCCCGTCCCGCACGTCGGAAAGTACGAGGCGACGAATCCGTGCGGTGAGCAGCCGCTGCTCCCGTACGACGTCTGCAACCTCGGCTCGCTCAACGTCGGCTACTATGTGAGGGACGAGCAGATGGATTGGGACGCGCTCAAGCGCGACATCCACCTCTCGGTTCGCTTCCTCGACAACATCATCGACGTCAACAAGTATCCGCTGCCCGAGATCGATGCGCTCTCGAAGAGAATCCGTCGCATCGGATTCGGCGTCATGGGCTTCGCCGATGCTCTAGTTCGGTTGGGAATTGCGTACAGTAGCATCGAGGGCGTCGAGTTCGGACGCCAGCTTCAGAAGTTCGTGGACGTCGAGTCGAAGCGCGAGAGCGAGCGTCTCGCCGACCAGCGCGGACCGTTCCCGGAGTGGGCGAGATCGATCTGGGGTCCCGACGAGACGTGCGCCCGAGACGCCAACGGCAAGCGCGTCAAGCCAATGCAGCTGCTGCGCAATTGCAACGTCAACACGATCGCTCCGACGGGCACCATCTCGATAATCGCGGGCTGCTCTTCGGGCATCGAGCCGCTTTTTGCCGTTGCGTTCATGCGGAATCAGGCGGGCGCGCTGATGCCCGACGTGAACGACGACTTCGTCGCGATCGCGCGGAAAGATGGCTGGTACTCCGATGAGCTGATGCAGAAGATCGCCAAGGAAGGTCACATCCACTTCGACGAGGTGCCGAAGCAGGTGCAGCGCGTATTCGTCACCGCGCACGACATCACGCCCGAGTGGCACGTCAGAATGCAGGCCGCCTTCCAGGAGAATTGCGATTCTGCGATCTCCAAGACGACCAACTTCCCGCACGCGGCCACTCCCGACGACGTGCGCGAGATCTACGAGCTCGCCTACGCGCTCAAGTGCAAGGGCGTGACGGTGTACCGCGATGGCTCGCGCGACAATCAGGTTCTCTCGACCGGCGCGACCGTGCAGGCGAAAGCCGAGCGCGACGGCAAGGCCGACGCGAGAGCCGAGCGTGGCGAGCTGCACGGCACGATTGCGGAGCTCGAGGCCGAGAACACGAGACTCAAGCAGGCGGTGTTCGACGTGGAGGCCGAGAATCTCCAGCGCCGCGCCAAGAGAGCGCGTCCCGATACGCTGCGCGGCATCACCACGCGCATCGAGACACCACTCGGCACGATGTTCCTCAATATCACCGAGGATGATCGTGGCCAGCCCTTCGAGGTGTTCATCAACCTCGGCAAGGCCGGTGGAGCAGCGATGGCAGACGCCGAGGCAATGGGACGTCTGATCTCGCTGGCGCTGAGATCCGGAATTCCGATTCGGGAAGTGCATCGCCAGCTGCGCGGCATCGCGTCGGATAAGGCGATCGGACTCGGACCCAACAAGGTACTGTCTGTCCCCGACGCAATAGGCATCGCGCTCGAGAAATGGATGCGCGAGAAGCAGGGTGTGCAGCAAGAGCTGCTCGGCAGCGCGCCTCTAGCTCCTTCTACCGACGAAGTGGCGGAGCCCAAGCCGACTCCGGTGACTGGAGAGGGCGGGCAATCTCAGTATCGTTTCGATGCGCTGAATCGGAGCGAGTCGTTCATCGGCACGTGCCCGGACTGCGGATCGTCGCTCGAGATGGCTGAAGGGTGCGCCAAGTGCCATGTGTGCGGATTCAGCGAGTGCGGGTGAGGTAGATCCGCGCTCATAGACAAAAGGCCGGGCAGCAATGCCCGGCCTTTTTCTTGTGGGATACTTAGTAAGCGCTCGCGCCTACTTCACTCCGCCAAACCAGCTTGCACGCTTGATCCCCTTCTCGACCAGATCGGGCGGGCCGTATTCTTTTCCGCGCTTCCACATGAAGTCCATCTCCTCGTTCACCGCGGCGAGCGCGAAGCGGGATTCCTTGATCAACAGGAACGCGGCGTAGAGGAGTAGTCCCGCGCCAATCAGCCCGAGCGCGATCGGAACGAGAGTGAATGCCGAGCTCGTTATCGCCACCAGTCCGATGCTCACGCTCGTGCCCACGAAGAAAGCGAGCGCCGCGTACAGGCGCGACAGCGCGCGTTGTAGCAAGCGCGATCGTGTCGTCACGAAGTCGAGCTGAACGAACAGCATCCGCCGCTCTTCTTCGCGATCGTCGTGTCGCTGGTCGGCGGCGCGTGGGATCAACGCGCTCGAAATCTCGCGGGTGCGCGTCACCGCCTTGCTCAGCCTGTCCGAAGTCGCGAGGATGAGCGATCCGCACGCCGAGATGAGCACGGCGGGTGTGATCATCGCGGAGAGAACCGAAATCGCGTCAGGGAAGTTGGTCATCTTCGCTTGCGACTCGAGTCAGTACGTTCCTGCATCAGGCGGATCTGCCGCGCCGGGCTGAAGATGGATACCGAGAGCGTTCGCGCGCTATCCATAGATGAAATGGCGGCCCCGCCGAAAACCATGCCCTCCCTCGCCCAGCTTCCGATGACGTCAGTTTCCAGGATTCGTCCGGTGGTCGAAGGCTGTTTGCCAATTACCTCTCGAGGGAGGGGAGGACCCCACTGTGTCGTGAAAAACCTCTTCAGGGAGTCTCTGGAAAAACGTCGGTCGACTGGGAAGCTGAGCCGGATTTCTTCGAGGCGCCGTGGAATCGGGCTGAAATAAAGACTTGCGTTCCGTCCGCCAGGATCCGTCTTGCAGAACATCGTCTTTGTGTCCATTCCGACGCATACGAGCGGTCTGGCGATCTGCGCCTCGGTGAGTTTCGTGGCGCTATCGAACGAAATCCCAAGGGCCCAGCCATGATAGGAGAGGGGCCGTTGCTGGCCCTGGGCCACCATGAAAGCCGGGACCAATGCTGCCGCGCACATGAGGCGAGCCATTCTCATTCGTGAATAATGGGCGAGAGGCCCAAAGTGGGATAGTCGCACTTGCCTTTCGGGTGGCTCGTTGCTCCTTTTAAGCACTTCCTCCGGGGAAAACCAATCATGGACGACAAGAAGATCGCGGCGCTGGCAAAGAAGAACGCCGCCAAAGCGGCAAAATCGACCGGTCAAAAGGGCTTCGGCAAGAAATACGACAAGAACCTCTCTGATTTGCCCACGGACGAGGCGACGCTCAAGGAGCGCCAGGAACACGAGCGCTTCTTCAAGGAAATGCGCAAGCGGGAGTTTTGATACAGGGAAATCCCCGCCGGACAGAGGCGCCGGGGCGTCTGGCTGGTTAGAATTGGAGAGGGGGATTTTCCATGGCCAAGAACAGGCTACAACAGCTTCACGACATCGGCCAATCTATCTGGCTCGACAGCATCGATCGACGAATGCTGCACGACGGCGAGCTGGATCGCCGCATCTCCAACGATGCGCTCACCGGCATGACGTCTAATCCGACAATTTTTCAGAAGGCCCTGGCATCGAGCAATGCCTACGACGACCAGATCATCGAGGCCGAGCAGCAAGGGCTTACCAGCTGGCAGCTATTCGAGCTCCTCGAGACGACTGACGTGCGCGACGCCTGCGACCATTTCGCCGCCGTCTACAGCTCGACACGCGGGGCCGATGGCTACGTCTCGATCGAAGTATCACCCGGGGTTTCGCACAGCGCCGACGCCACCGTCGAGGAAGCGCGGCGGCTCTGGAAGACTGTCGATCGCCCGAACGTGATGGTGAAAGTGCCCGGCACGCCTGAAGGCGCGATTGCGGTGCGCCGTCTCATCGCCGAAGGCATCAATGTCAACATCACGCTCCTCTTCGCTATCCAGGCGCACGATCGTGTGATCGAGGCGTACATGGCCGGCCTCGAGGATCGCATCAAGGCGCGCCAGCCGATCGATGGCCTTGCGTCAGTCGCGAGCTTCTTCGTGAGCAGAGTCGACACCGAAATCGACAAGCGTCTCGATGCGCTTATCGCCAGGGCTTCGCAGCCGGAAAAGGAAAGGCTCAAGCTGCTCAAGGGCCGCGCGGCGATCGCGAACGCGAAGCTCGCCTACAGATTGTTCGCGCAGAAGTTCGCCGGACCCCGCTGGCAAGCGCTGGCGAAGCAGGGAGCGCGCGTTCAGCGTCCGCTCTGGGCGAGCACCAGCACGAAGAATCCCGAGTACCGCGACGTGATGTACGTCGAAGAGCTGATCGGGCCGGACACGGTGGACACGATGCCACCTGCCACGATCGACGCGTTCCGGGATCACGGAGTAGTTGAGAGAGCGGTCGACAAGAAAGTCGCGGCCGCCGAAGGACTGCTGAAGGAAGTCGAAGCGGTCGGAATATCGATCAAGGAAGTCACAGAGAAGCTCCTCGTCGACGGAATCGCCAGCTTCCAGAAATCGTTCGATGAACTGATCGCCGGACTCGAGGCGAAGATCGGCTCACTCGCACCTGGCGGGAAGTGACCGGCATCTACACTCCCCGCACCAAGATCGTCTGCACACTTGGGCCCTCGACTTCGACAGATGATGCGATCCGCGGGCTGATCGAGGCCGGCATGAACGTCGCCCGTGTGAACTTCTCGCACGGGACGCACGACCAGCACTCCGTGACGATTGCGATGGTTCGGCGGCTTGCGGAAGAGGTCGGGAAGCCCATCGCCATCCTGGGCGACCTCCAGGGCCCGCGAATCAGAATCGGCGATCTCGCGAAGCCGATCACGCTCAAGGTCGGCGAAGACGTCGTGCTCGTGCACGAGGGTCAGGAAAAGAACGGTGAGATTCCCATTACCTACGATCAGCTCGCGAATGACGTGCGCGTCGGCGATAGGATCCTCATCGATGACGGCTTGATCGAGCTCGTCTCCCTCGACGTGAGCAACTCTCGCGTGAAAGCCCGCGTCCTGAACGGCGGAGATCTCAAGAGCCACAAGGGATTGAATCTTCCCGGCGTCCAGGTATCGGCCCCGTCGATCACCGAAAAGGACGAAGCCGACATTCGATTCGCCGTTCAGCACGAGGTGGACTACCTCGGCCTCAGCTTCGTCAGGCGCGCGGAAGACATCGAGTCGCTGCGGAAGATGATTCCGAAGTGGCTGCTGGTCGTGGCGAAGATCGAGAAGGATGTCGCCCTCCAGAACATCGAGGCCATCGTCCGCGCCAGCGATGCAGTGATGGTCGCGCGCGGGGACTTGGGCGTCGAGCTGCCGTTCGAGGCGGTGCCAGGCGCGCAGAAGCGAATCATTCGGCTGGCGAACAAACACGGCCGCCCGGTCATCACCGCGACGCAGATGCTCGAGTCGATGATCGAGCACCCGCGCCCCACACGCGCCGAAGCGAGCGACGTCGCCAACGCGATCATCGATGGAACCGACGCCGTGATGCTGTCGGCCGAGACGGCCGCCGGCGCCTACCCCCGCCTCGCGGTGGAGGCGATGACGCGGATCATCAAGGAGATCGAGACGCATCCGCCGGTCGCTCCTTTCGCCGGCGCGGAGCAGGGCGATGGAGTCGTGACCACCGAAGTCGCGATCGCCGCGGCGACAGTCGCGGCGGTCGGCATGCTGGGCGCGCCGCTGGTCGTCGTCTTCACCAAGAGCGGGTTCTCCGCGCGCGTGGTCGCATCTAAGCGGCCTCCGGTTCCGATCCTGGCACTGACGGACGAGGAGCGGACATACCGTCAGCTAGCGCTCGTGTGGGGCGTCGTGCCGGAGTTGGTGCCGCACTGTGAGGACTACGACGCGATGATGCACCAGACCAAGAACGTCGTCGTGCGGAGAGAGCTGGCGTCGAATGGAGACCGCATCATCGTCACCGCGGGCGTGCCCTTCGACATGCCCGGCACCACCAATCTGCTCAAGGTGGAGACGGTCTGAAACTCACCTTCCTGGGGACAGGAACCAGCTTTGGCATCCCGCAGATCGGATGCGCGTGCGAAGTCTGCAGGTCGACGGATCCCAGAGATAAGCGCACCCGCGTTGGCGCGGTCGTGGAGACGGATGGGGGCACGACCATACTCATTGACACTCCGCCCGAGTTGCGCCTCCAGCTCATTGCCGCGGGCGTCAGCAAGGTGGACGCCATTCTGTTCACGCACGATCACGCCGATCACGTCCACGGGATAGACGATATCCGCGCCCTCTCCGACCGCGGCGATGTTCCGATCGGGATGTACGGGCCGCCCGACTCGATGGCCCGACTCGCGAAGCGCTTCGCCTACATCTTCGACGATTCCATCCGGCCGCTCCCGGGCACGAGCAAGCCCGAAGGCCGCGCTCACCCGGTTCCGCCGGGCAAGAGCTTTCGCATCGGAGATGTGGACATCACGCCGGTGTCGGTTCCGCACGGTCCCACCTCCGTTTACGGCTATCGCATTGGCAACCTCGGCTACATCAC
>DHJM01000133.1:974-2018 GCA_002404335.1 Gemmatimonadales bacterium UBA4720 | reverse complement strand
TTCCGCACGCCGCACCCGACGCACTTGAGTGTGTCGGAGGCTGTGGCCGCCGCGCGGAAGATCGGCGCGCGAGAGACCTGGCTCACGCACCTTACCCACCGCACCGGCCACGCAGAGCTGGCGGCGGAGCTGCCGCCCGGTATCGCTCCCGCATTTGACGGACTGACCGTACAGGTCAATTGAAATGACGCTGAGACTCGATTACTCCAACATGATGATCTCGCCCGGCGGGATCGACCAGAAGACGTGGGCCGCGGCGGCAAAACAGTTCGCGGAGGCAAAGCGCGGCTTCGATTCACTGCGAGGCAGCGGCACGGTTGGGTTCGTCGATTTGCCAGCCGACAAGCGGCTGCTCGACCAGGTGACCACGTTCGCGTCGGCGGCGCGTGGCAAGTACGACGATGTAGTGATCCTCGGCATCGGCGGCTCCGCGCTCGGCCCAATCGCTCTGCGCACCGCGCTCCGGCCGAGTGGCTGGAACATGCTCGATGACAAGGCGCGCGGCGGCTACCCGCGCCTTCACGTGCTTGACAACGTCGATCCCGAGACGATCGCGGCGCTGCTCGAGCGCCTCCAGCTCGCCCGCACGCTGTTCATCGTCACGTCCAAATCCGGTGGAACGGCCGAGACCATGGCGCAGTTCCTCATCGTGCACGATCGAATCTCGTCGGCGAAGCTGGATGTCGCGAAGCAGATGGTGTTCGTCACCGATCCGAAGCAAGGTGCGCTGCGGCCATTGGCCGAGCGGCTCAAGGTACCGGCTGTCGACATTCCACCGAGCGTGGGTGGTCGGTTCAGTGTGCTGACTCCGGTCGGGACACTGCCGGCGGCGCTCATCGGCATCGACGTGAAGTCACTGCTGGCGGGCGCCGGCGAGATGGCCAGCCGCTGCGACAAGGCGGACCTCGCGGCGAATCCGGCGGGCGTGTACGCGATGCTTCAGTGGCTCTCCGACACGCAGCTGAAAAAGTCGATCGCCGTGTTCATGCCGTACTCGGATCCACTGCGTGATTTCGCGGCGTGGTTCGTCCAGCTCTGGGCAGA
>DHJM01000133.1:0-873 GCA_002404335.1 Gemmatimonadales bacterium UBA4720 | reverse complement strand
CATTCGCTCAGCGAGCTGATCGACATCGAGCAGCGCGCCACCGCCGGCGCGCTGGCCCGGCGTGAGCGGCCGAACATGACGATTCACCTGGACCGCGTCGATGCGGCGCACGTCGGCCAGCTGATGATGCTCCTCGAGATCGCGACGGCTTACGCCGGGCAGCTGTACGGGATCGACGCATTCAATCAGCCCGGCGTGGAACTAGGGAAACAGTTCGCTTACGCCCTTTTGGGCCGGCCGGGGGCGGACAGCGCAAAGAAGGAGTGGGAGTCGCTTCCAAAGAGCGATCCCCGCTGGACAGTTTAAGAAAACTGAAGACGCCGTTAGCGGGTGGTCTTCACTAAATTTCGTTGACCTTGCGAGAGCCCCCGAGCCACACGAGTTTCACTATATGTTCATCAATCCATTCAACAAGGCTGTAACCGTCCTCGACGGCAGAGTCACCGTTCACGACGAGTCCGCGATCGCATCTCCGGCGATGGACAAATTGGTGTACACCGCGGTATTCGGAGAGCCCGACGACCGAGAGGACGCGCGCTGGCTGATCTGGGAGATCGGGCAAGCGGTGGGCGTGCGGCCGTCGTCGATCCACGATCTGTATCTATCGCGGGGCAGGGGCCTGACTGGTGGCTTCACCGTTCCCGCCATGAATATTCGCGGCATGGCGTACGACACCGGCCGCTCGATCTTCCGATCCGCCGTCAGGCTCAAGGTCGGAGCGCTGATCCTGGAGATAGCGCGCTCGGAGATCGCGTACACGGATCAGCGGCCGTCCGAGTACGTAGCCGTGATGATGGCGGCAGCGCTGCGCGAAGGGTTCCGTGGGCCGATCTTCATTCAGGGCGACCACTTCCAGGTCAACGCCAAGAAGTT
>DHJM01000109.1:7789-15114 GCA_002404335.1 Gemmatimonadales bacterium UBA4720 | reverse complement strand
GTGCTACGGCACGCGGCCGCCGGATCCTCCTCGAATTCCCCAATGAGGTTTCTGGACTTTGCGACCTCCGAGGCGTTGCCTCGCACCGTGATGGCCGAGATGCCAGAGGTGGGAACGTAATAAGTGCTGCCGCGCGAGCGGACGTAGGGATTGATGATGTCCGCCGCCTGCTGTGGCGAAAGGCACCGAAGCGGAATCGTTTCGGTGCGCAGAGTCGAGCTCTTGGTCGCGTCCGCGTGGTTGAGGGCAGGAATAATCGTAGTCGCCGCGGCGATCCAGATCGTAACCACGAGCGCGGCACCGCTCAGCATCACCACCACCCGACCGGTGCGCCGGCGGTGCGCCGTGCGTACGGACGTCTCCGCCACGGTGATCGGACTGCTCATCGGCGGAAGGTTGTTGAGCACGTTCGCGGCGTTGTACTCCCTGTCGCGGAGAAGTGTCGTGAGCCGCGAACAGTCGGGACAGGTCGCGCAGTGGAGCATCACCGCGGAATCGGGCGGCATCTCCCGCAGCGAGCCGGTAGCGAGCTCTGATAGGCATTCTTCGCACGTCATCGGGACAGCTCTCGATAGCTCGGGTGAGTGGCGAGCAGGCCCTCTCGGATAGCCTTGCGCGCCTTGAAAAGATTGGCCCTCACCGAGACCGGCTTCATACCGGTCCGCTCGGCAGCTTCAGAAGGGGAAAATCCCTGGAGGTCGACCAGGTCGAATATCTCCCGCTGCCGGCGCGGTAGCTCGGAGAAGAGCTCGTGAATCACGCCGGCTGCCCGCTCGCGGTCCACGCGTCCGCCGGGGTCGGTTGTGTACACATCGTGCAGGGGCTCGGCGCCGGGCGAGAGCGCGAGGCGATCGCGACGTCTCCGCGTCCGCCGCATCTGAGTCGCAGCTCTTCGCGTGATCCTGTACAGCCACGCCTCGAGCGATCCGTCGGAGCGATACGTACCGAGCTCGCGATACGTCCGAACGAAGACTTCCTGGGTGATGTCCTCCGCCTCGTCGGGGTCGTGCGCGAACATCAGCGCCCACCGGAACACCGCCGGCTGAAAGCGCGTGACGAGAGTCGTGAACGCGGAATCGTCCCCGGAGGAAGCGAGCGACGCCAACTGTGCGTCGCGCGCGTGCGCCGCGCGATCGCGGTACGACACGCTCGAGGGTGGATCCGCGTCGCTACGCCCTTTTTTGTCGAAGCGGCTCATGGCGAGGCTAATATATGGTTGCATGGGCAGTGCGCCCGGATGCAGTGACAAGCGATTTCTCCATTGTATCGTCTCCAATAGAGATGTCACCATTTGTCAGAGCGTTTACTCGCTCTCTGGATTTACTGAAGACTACACGAGAGAGCGGATCCAGCCTCCGTCGACCGCGATCGAGCTGCCGGTGATGTAGCTCGCGCGCTCCGAGACGAGAAATGCGGCGAGGGCGGCGAACTCGCGGGGCTCGCCGAGCCGGCCCATTGGAATCTCCTTTTCCCATTTAGCGAACGTGTCCTTTGCTGAAGTGCCGGATCTTTCGCCGGCGGCACTAGCCAGCTGCTCGACGCGATCCGTGCGAGTGTAGCCCGGCAAAATGCAGTTCACCGTGACCTTGAACGGGGCTACTTCATTGGCGAGTGTGCGCGCGAATCCTGTTACCGCCGCGCGCAGGCTGTTCGAGAGCATCAGTCCCTCGATCGGCTGCTTGACCGCGATCGAGGTCACGTTGAGAATCCTTCCCCACCGTCTCTCCTTCATTCCGGGGAGGAGAGCGCGCACGAGCCCGACGGCGCTGGTCAGGAGCAGCCTGGTGGCAGCGTCCCACATCTCTGGCGTCAGCCTCTCGAACGGTCCGCTCGGCGGCCCTCCCGAGTTCGTGACGAGGATGTCGACCTTGCCGAATTTGTCGAGGGCCGCTTTCGCTACGCGATCTATTCCCGACTGTTCGGAAACGTCGGCCGCGACGTCCACGACAGTGACACCCGAGCTCTTGCGGATCGATTCCGCGGTCTGGCGCAGCGCCTCCTCTCCGCGCGCGCACACGACGAGATTCGCTCCTTCAGCCGCCAGCTCTTCGGCGATCGCCCGGCCGAGCCCTTTGCTGCTGGCAGATACGAGCGCGACCTTGCCGCGAAGACCGAGGTCCAAGGGTTAGCGCCTCAGGTAATCGTCTTTCTTGTCCAGCCAGTCCTGACGCGGGGGACTGAAGATGTCGACATCGAGAGTCTCCTCGAGCGCCTCGGCCTTGTGCGGCACCTGCGAAGGGATGAGCAACACTTCGCCGGCGCGAACGACTATCTCCTCGGCTCCGTCGTCGCCAATCCAGAACCTCAGCGCGCCCTCGAGGATGTAGGTGAGCTGCTCGTTATCGTGCGAGTGCTTGGGCACGATGCACCCTTTCTTGAGATACACCTGCGCGAGCATCATGCGATCGCCCGTGATCAGCCGGCGCTCGAGCATGTCTGAGACGCGCTCCTTCTTCATCGAGTCCCAGCGGTAGAAAGTACATTCGCTCTTTGCAGCCATTCAGGGCTCCTTCGTCTCTGTCATCGTGATGCGGCGTTGCGATTGTACACGACACGCCCGCCGACGATCGTGTATTCGATCTTCGCGTCGCGAATGGTCTCCGGCGCGATCCTCGTCAGATCTCGATCGATGATCACGACGTCGGCGAACTTGCCGGGTGAGAGCGATCCTTTCTCGCCCTCCTCGAATGCTGCGTAGGCCCCGCCGGTGGTGTAAGCGCGCAGCGCTTCCTCCACAGTGATCTTCTCCTCTGGAATCCAGCCGTCGGGATGCTTGTCGTCCAGGGTTCTTCTCGTAACCGCCGCATAGAGCCCCAAGAGCGGGGTCGCGGGCGCCACGGGCCAGTCGCTTCCGAACGCCAGTCTCGCGTGCGTATCGATGAGAGAGCGAAACGCGTAGGTCGTCCTGGCACGCTCGGGACCAATCACCTTCTCCGCCCAACGGCCGTCGTCGATTGCATGGTACGGTTGCATGCTGGGGATCACGCCCAGCCGGCCGAAGCGCGGGATGTCCGCCGGCGCAATGTGCTGAGCGTG
Organism: Gemmatimonadales bacterium UBA4720; assembly: GCA_002404335.1. GTDB lineage: Bacteria > Gemmatimonadota > Gemmatimonadetes > Gemmatimonadales > Gemmatimonadaceae > UBA4720. Next base: position 12,078 of record DHJM01000109.1, on the reverse strand, counting down.
CTCGATTCTGAACCGTCGGTCGCGCTCGCCATTCTCGTGCTCCACCCGCTCGAAGATGCCGAGCTGGAGACTGATGGCGCGATCACCGATAGCGTGCACGATGACGTGCAGATTCGCTTTGTCGGCGTTGGAGACCCAAGAGTAAAGATTCTCCGGCGTGTTGACGAGCAGTCCGCTATCGCCGGGCGCATCGGTGAATGGCGTCATCATCGCGGCGGTGTGCGAGCCGAGCGATCCATCGACGAATCCCTTGAGGCCGCCGATGCGGAGCCATGAGTCTCCGTGTCCGCGCGCCGCAACCGTGTCGCGGAGCCGTGCCCAGGTGGAGAGTGGCACCGCCGCGTAAATGCGGGTGCGCAAGGTTCGGGCGCGGCGCGCTCGCTCGAACACAGCAAGATCCGACCACGTTCCCATGTGATCGACCGATGTCACGCCACGTTCGCTCGCGTAGGTCATCGCCGCATCGAGTGCTCGATCGAGCATCGACGGAGTCGGATCCGGAACCGCCGGATCGATAAGCTCCTGCGCGTTGTCCTTGAAGATTCCGCTCGGCTGTCCGGAAGCATCGCGAGTGATGGTACCGCCCCCAATGTCGCCCCCGGACATCGGCACCTTGGCGGCGCGCATCGCTGCTGTGTTGGCGAGCGCCATGTGGCCATCGAGGCGGTTGATCCACACTGGATTGTTGGGTGTGACCGAATCGATCCACGAACGCTGCGGCAGCTCTCCGCCCCAATTCTGATGATCCCAATCGCCGCCAGTGATCCACGTCCCGGGAGGCACGGTCGCCGCGAACGCCTTGACGCGCGAGATGAACTCCGCCGGCGTTCTGGCATCACGCAGCTGCACCGACGCGAGATTCATCCCCCCGGCGAGAAAGTGGACGTGCGAGTCGATGAATCCGGGGAGGACCATGCCGCCCCGCGCATCTATTACCGTCGTTTGAGGGGACACGCGGCGGCGAATCTCCGATGTCGTTCCAACCGCGGCGATGCGATCCCCGCTCAGAGCGACCGCCTCCGCCCACGGATTATCGGGTTCGCCCGTCCAGACGACGCCATTCACTATGGCGATGGTGAGGGGCTGCTGATTGGTTGTCATCGATGTGGCGCAGGCGAGGAAGAGGGCGCAGATCGAGGGAGGCAGGTAGAGGTGCACCGGCAAAAGCTAGCGAAAATCTTCCCTGGTGAGAGAGCTCCTCCCCGAAATTGAGTTTCCGGGGTTCTGGCCGCGCGTCCTATTAAAAGACGCGACAAAGAACGACTACAAACTGAGAGAAGGACAAATGAGACTGAAAACACATCGGAATGCGGTTATCGCGCTCGCAACAATCGCGGGTCTGACGACGTTTGCGCGCACGGTGGAGGCGCAGATATCGGTATCGGATCTTCACCCATCGTTCTACGGCTCGGCCGAGCTCGACACGCGCCACAGCCAGTTTTACCTGCTCGGCATGTACGTCGGCATGGGAGGACTCGGCTGGTCGCCGTACTTCAATGTCAACGGCTATTCGCTGCACTACCGGTTTAACACCAACATCGCGAATTCGGATAGCTCCCTGTCCGCCATTTCGCCGACGATCGGGATGGCGTACGCGGGCCGCCACCATGGGATGTCGTTCGGGGCGGGATACACATGGGTAAACAATCCGGACGCGGGTGCACCCGGAGCTGAAGGCGGCGGCAGCAACGGCGCTACGGTCAGCTTTGGCGCGTACAACAACGGAACGGGCAGGCGCCCGATGCACACGCAGCTGCTGTCGAACTACAACTTCGGAAGCCAATACCTGTGGGCGCGCGGCCGGGCATCAGTCCCGTTTCGAAACTCGGCCCGACACCCCGCGCGCATCGGCGCCGAGGTGGTCGGCCAGGGCGGCGGAAAGGACCCACTGAAAAGCAATTCGTTCCAGGTGGGTCCGACGCTCGAATACACCTGGACTCCGCAAGTCAGGACGACGGGAGCCGTTGGATACAAGTCGGTTGGCGGTTCACGCTTCGCCAGCCGAGAGTCGGCGACGTACTTGAAGCTCGAGTTCTCGTTCTCGCCGTGATCGGCTGATCGAAGTCCGCTAGGAGACAACTCGCCCGAGCATTTTCTCGAGGTGTCCCTTGACCTGCGGCCACTCCTCGTCGAGGATGCTGTAGTAGATGCTGTCGCGGTACCGCCCGGTCCACATCAGCGTGTGCTTGCGAAGAACTCCCTCCTCTGTCGCACCGATGCGCAGCATTGCTTTGCGTGACGGCGAGTTCAACACGTCGGTCTTGAGCTCGACTCTGACACAGTGAAGCTTCTCGAATGCGTGAGCCAGCATTAGATACTTCGCTTCGGTGTTGACCGCGGTCCGCTGCCACGGTCGCGCGAGCCAGGTCCAGCCGATCTCGATGTGGCGATTTGCTGGATCGTAGTTGCCGAAGCGAGTGCTTCCGACGACTCGACCCGATGCGCGCTCGATCGTGACGAACGGTAGACTCGTCCCTTCGCGCTGGAGCTGGAGTGCCGATTCCAAGTAGCTATGCATCTCCTCAGGGGTTCGCACAACCGCGACCGTGAGNNCGGAGTCAGGGGAACGACCGGATGCTTCAGATGGAATCCGGTCGCCTCCTGATACGCCCGCGCTACCGCCAGCAACTTCGATTCCTCGAACAGTCCGCCCAGGAAAGTCAGTGAGACGGGAGTGCCATCGTCGCGGAATCCGTTCGGAAGGATCACGGCTGGATGTCCGGTGAGATTCGTCGCGACGAGCTGGGAGAGATTCGCTGCACCCGTTGGCGTCACGATCACATCGACGGTGCGCATGAGGTCGTCCCATTTCTGGATAGCGATCGACCGCAGACGATTGGCGTTTACATAATCGACGGCGGGAATGAAGCGCGACGTCCGGAAGGTGTTCGGCCAATCGAACTTCCCCTGCTGTACGAGCTCATTGTCGCGATTCGATCTCGTGAGATCGTCGAACGCCGCGGCGGCTTCCGCGGTCAGGATGATGCGCATCGCGTCGTAAGGGACATCGGGCAGATCGACCGGAATCAGGTTGATCCCGAGCCGCTTGAACACATCGAGCGCCGCGTCGTCGAACTGTTTGGTCGCGTGCATCGTCCGTTTGGCGTCGCTCGGATCCGTCAGCGGCGTGTCGAACGCGGACTTCACGTATCCGACGCGCAGCTGCTTCGGCGAGAGCTGTGCGTCCCAGTGATATCCCGCCGCAATGACGCTGTTGTCCTGACCGTCTGGTCCGTAGATGGCATCGAGCACGATCGCGCAGTCTTCAACGCTCCGGCAGAGCGGACCGAGCTTGTCCATCGTCCACGAGAGGGCCATCGCGCCGGTGCGCGGCACCCGGCCGAACGTTGGCCGGAGCCCGGTGGTCCCGCAGCGCGTCGAGGGCGAGGAGATCGATCCGAGCGTCTCGCTTCCAATCGCGAAACCGACGAGGCCCGCGGCCGTCGCTGACGCGGGGCCGGCGGACGATCCGCTCGACCCCTGGTCCACCTTCCACGGATTTTTCGTGGTGGCACCAAACCAGATGTCCCCCTGCGCGAGCTCGCCGAGTGTCAGCTTCGCGACGAGCACGGCGCCGGCTGCGTCGAGCCGCTGCACGACTGTGGCGTCGGCGTCAATAACCTGCTCCTTGAACGGGCCGGCGCCCCACGTCGTCTTGTAACCTCGGACGGCGAGAAGATCTTTCGCGCCCCACGGAATCCCGTGCAGCGGCCCGCGATAGTTGCCGCGCGCAATCTCGGCGTCGGCGGCATGGGCCTGCCTGAGCGCACGGTCATCCGTAAGGGTGATCACACACTTGAGAACCGGGTCGTATTTCTTCAGCCGCGCGAGGTACATCTGCGTCAGCTGTACGGATGTGACGCGCTTGCGACGCACCAGCTCCGACAATTCTGTCACCGGGAGAAACGCCAGCTCGTCGAGATTGGCCGGTACGGCGCGGAGCGCGACCTTGCTTCTGACCATCGGCCGGCGCGCTTCGGGCGAAATCTTCTTTCCCGGCGGCAGAGGGTCGAACACGATGGCGGGGCTCACCGAATTTGGAAGGGCGACCTTGTGCAGAGCCTCGATTCGCTGCTCCTGCTGCTTGAGGCCATCGAGCATCAGCTCGCGCTCGGCTGCATCGAAACGGATCCCGGCTACTTCCTCCGCGCTGGCAATCGTATCGACGGTGATGTCCGCCCCGGCGGCGATCTTCGCCCACAACACGCCCGGAAAGAGCGTCGAGCCGAGCCCGACACCTGCGAAGTAGCCCATGAAGTGACGGCGGTCGACTGTCGGTTCCATGCTTA
>DHJM01000109.1:6159-7668 GCA_002404335.1 Gemmatimonadales bacterium UBA4720 | reverse complement strand
AGCTTCTCGATGTGCATCCACTGGTGCCTGGCCCCGATAGCTCCGAGCAGCGAGAGAATCTCGGCGTCTCCAAAACTCGCGACTGACTCCCGGAGCACGAACCTGCACCGGAAGTGATCGACGAGGGACACCCGACGCCCACTCGATGGAAAGACTTGCGCACCGCGGTTCGTGATCATCTGCAGCTTGAGCGGTGACATCTGCGTCAGCTTCTCCAGATCCGTAGCGAGTTTTGCGGGATCGAGATCCGACTCGATATAAACGTCGAATCCCGTGAGCCGCCGGCTCTTCGCGTGGACGACGTTCACTCCGGCTTGCGACGGCGGCAGCTCGACCTTCTTGTATTCCTTGGGCGGGCTGACCTTCGAGCGTTTCCCGAGGTTGGCGATCACCGCCTGCGTGAACTCGGTCGTCGTCGCCGGCTTGTCCACACCAATCATGTCGCTGGTGCGCATTCCGCCCTCGAGCGTCACGAGCACCGCCTGCTCGATGTCGTTCGCAGCTTTCCCATCGTCGATCTGGCGCAGAAGCATAGCCGCGCTCAGGATGAGGGCCGTCGGATTCGCCTTGTTCTTCCCGGCGATGTCGGGCGCGGAGCCGTGCACGGCCTCGAAGATTGCGACGTCGTTTCCGATGTTCGCCGACGGGGCAAAGCCGAGCCCGCCAGTGAGGCCGGATGTGAGATCGCTCAGGATGTCGCCGTTCATGTTCGTCGTGACGATGACATCGAACTGCTCAGGGCGCATCGCGAGCTGGTGCGCGCAGTTATCGATCAGAATGTGTTTGGATTTGATGCTGGGATATTGCGGGGCGAACTCCTCGAAGGTGCGCTGGAGCAACCCTTCCGTGAGCTTCATGATGTTCGCCTTGGTGGCGCAGTGCACACTCTTTCGCCCTTCGGCGAGCGCGTACGCGTATGCGAGCTTGATGATCTTTTCGCATCCTTCGCGCGAGATCAGCTTGAGACCCTCCGCGACACCCGGCGTCTGCATGTACTCGATGCCGGAGTAGAGATCCTCGATGTTCTCGCGCACGATGACGATATCGAGATTGCGTCCGGTGAATGCCGTCTGCACTCCGGGGAGCTCCCGGACGGGGCGGATGTTGCCATACGTCTCGAACAACGTGCGAAGGTTGACGTTGGCGCTTCGGTTGCCGAAGCCGATCGGGGTCTCGAGGGGACCCTTGAGGACGACATGTGTGCGCTCGATCGACTCGATCGTTTCTTTGGGGATTCCGGTGACGATACCTTTCTCGAACGCTCGTGCGCCTGCCTCACATTCCTCGAACTCGACGGCGGTGCCGGATGCTTTTATGATCTCGAGGGCGGATTCAACGACCTCCGGGCCGATTCCATCGCCCGGAAGGACAGTTATCTTTCGTTTTGCAGGTGTCATCAGGGGAAGTTAATCCCTCTGGGCAGTCGTTACACTGCGCGCGTAGCTCAGTTGGATAGAGCGTCGGCCTCCGGAGCCGAAGGTCGTGGGTTCGAGTCCCGCCGCGCGCATT
>DHJM01000109.1:2542-6087 GCA_002404335.1 Gemmatimonadales bacterium UBA4720 | reverse complement strand
AAGAGATTGTGTCGCCTTGGCTTAGTCGTACTGAACCCGCCTTCGTGTCGGAACACGAGGCCGAAGTAATCCTCGTTTGGAGCGGCACTCCGCCCGAGAAGTTTGCAAAGGGCGAGACGGTGCGAATCGGCGATGACACTTGGTCGATTCGCTATAGCGCGATTTCCAACTAGCTAAGCAAAGAAGATCGCGAGGCCGCGATTGTTTGTGAGCCGCGGCGACTTGATTTCAACCAGCGACCTCCTGCTCCAGATCGTCGCTCGGCGATCTCGCGAATTCGCGCGTGTCGGCCGCGCCCTGGACGGGCTCACATAGCGAGGCGCTTCTCGAGCTCTTCGCGCCGCGAGCGCGCGATCTTGATCTTCACGCCGTTCCTGAGTTGAACGTCGCAGTCGCCGCTGGGCGCTTTGAGCAGCGCGTCCACGCGATCGAGCTGCACGATGGCCGAGCGGTGGACGCGGAAAAAGCGCGCGGGGTCGAGCTGGTTCTCCAGGTTCTGCATCGCTTCGCGAATGAGGTGCTTGCGGTCGCCCACGACCAGCTCCGCGTACGGCCCACTGGCCAGGATGTAGTCGATGTCCGACACCGGGATGAAGCGGACCTTCCCGCGCGACTCGACGGGAATGCGCTCGAGATACCGCGCCCCCGCGCCCGCCCCTGACCTCGTCGGCGTCTTCACGGTTGGTGCCTGCTCGCCTGTCCCCTGCAACACAGCCAGCAGCATGTCGCGCAGGCGGCTGGCCTCCTCCAGTCGCGCCATGCGCCGGGCCCGCTGAAAGGCCTCCTCGAAGCGCTCGTCGTCGAACGGCTTCACGAGATAATCGATGGCCGCGAGATCGAATGCCGCGAGCGCGTGCTTGTCGTACGCCGTCACGAACACGGTGGTCGGCATGTCGGCCGGTCCGATGGTGCGCACGACCTCGAGCCCGGTCATGCCGGGCATCTGTACGTCGAGGAATACGAGATCGGGCGCCAACGATCGAATTGCCTCGACTGCCGAAACGCCGTCGCCGATCATGCCGACGATCTCAACGCCACGCTCCTTTCGCAGCAAGCCCGCCACGCGCCGGCGGCCGAGGGGCTCGTCATCGACGATCAGCACGCGCAGCGGCGGGTGCTCAGGCATTGCGTGCGCTCCGGCGCTGGGGCGTCGTGTGATAGGGCAGGCGAACCTCCACGAGGGCGCCGCCGCCTTCACCCGCGGTCAGCGCAAGTCGCTGGCGCGCTCCATACAGTTGCGTGAGGCGAGCGCGCGTATTCGTCAGGCCTACGCCTTCATGCACTTCCTTCGCAGGCCCGCGGCCGTTGTCGCGCACCGTGAGCACGAGGTCGCCATCGTCGCGCACGACGCGCACAGCAACGCGCCCGACCGTCTGCATCAGCGCGAGCCCATGCCGAAACGCGTTTTCGACGAGCGGCTGGAGCAAGAGATTCGGGACGAGCGCGTCGTCGAGCGACGCCTCGGTCTCGATGGACACCTCCAGCTTGTCCTGAAAGCGCACTTCCATGATGTCGAGATACCGCTGCAGCATCTCGAGCTCGCGAGCGAGAGGGATCTCCTGCTCGTCGCCCTCGAGGGTGTGGCGCAGGAGATCGCTGAGCCGCGCGATCATGCGCCGCACCCCGCGCGGGTCCTGTTCCACGAGCGTCGAGATGGCGTTCAGCGTATTGAACAGGAAGTGCGGGTTGAGCTGCGTGCGCAGTGCATTCAAACGCGCATCGGCAAGCTGCGCATGGAGCTCCGCCGCTTCGGCCTGCAGCCGCCGCGCCTCGTCCAGCCGTGCCCGATAGCGCACGATGTAGTTGCGCGCCAGTCCCGCCCCGAGCACGACCATGTACACCATGAAGTCGTAGAGAAACGAGAAGCGGGAGAACAGGCCGCGCACCCGGTGTGGCGGTGGGAGGGGGAGGCGTCGCGGGAGTCCAGGCGGCGGCAGCATGGGCGACGGCATCAACTGCCGGCTGATCACCTGCAGCAGCGCGTCCACGGCCACGGCCAGCACGACTCCGATCACCAGAAACGCGAGGACGCGCTCCAGCGTCGGCCGGTCGCCGCCGAACCGCCGCGTCATCCAGAAGATGGGTAGCGTCAGCACCGCCCACAGTGCGTACTCGACGAGCGCAAGGGTGGCGAAGCCCGATGTGACCTCGGGGCGCAAGGCCGCGCGCATGGCCGCGACGGCCGCGACGCGCGGGTCGATCAGGCGGCCAGCGGCCGTGAGCGCGGCGAGGAACGCCCAGAAGGCGAGGATCGCGAAGATCTCGCCCGGCGTGAGCCGCGTGATGGACCCGCCGGCGCCGCCGGCTTCGTGTTGCCTATCAGTCATTTCGTAACGCCTGCGTGCCACTGGTGACATGGTGTTGAGTACCGCTCGCGCGACGCCCGTACTATGAGTCGGATGTCGGGCACCCGAAAGAGAGTGCCCCGACACCCGCCAGCACACACGAGGCTTCCATCAACAAGATAAAGATTACCGCCGCCGCGGTCGGCGTGATCATCCTCGCCGGTACCGGCTGGTTTTACAAGCGGGCCGACGGAAAGGAAGCGCCAGCCTATCGGACCGCCACCATCCAGCGCGGCAGCGTGAAGTCGACCGTCTCCGCCACCGGTACCCTCAGTGCCGTGCAGACGATCCAGGTCGGCACCCAGGTCTCCGGACAGATCGCGGTTATCCACGCCGATTACAACGATCACGTAAAAAAAGGGCAACTCCTCGCCCGCATCGATCCGACGCTGCAGAACCAGGCCGTGGAGGAGGCGCAGGCGCAGCTCGAGCGCGCACACGCCACGATGGAGCAGGCGCAGAGCGACTACGCGCGCAGCAAGCAGCTTTTCGACGCCAAGGTGATCACCGCCAGCGAGTTCAGCACCGTGCAATCCAACTTCGCGGTGCAAAAGGCCAACGTGAAATCGGCACTAATCGCCCTCGAGCGTGCGCGCCAGAACCTCAGGTACACGGATATCTACGCGCCCATCGACGGCGTGATCGTCGAGCGCAACGTCGACGTCGGCCAGACGGTCGCCGCGAACTTCTCGGCGCCGCAGCTCTTCCTCATCGCCAAGGATCTCTCCGACATGCAGATCCTCGCCTCGGTGGACGAGAGCGACATCAGCGCGATCAGGACGGGGCAGCCGGTGGAGTTCACCGTGCAGGCGTACCCGAACCAGACCTTCGCGGGCACCGTGCAAAAGGTGCGGCTCCAGTCCAAGACACAGGACAACGTGGTCAACTACACCGCGGTGGTGGGCGTGAAGAACACGACGGGGAAGCTGCTGCCCGGCATGACGGCCACGGTGCAGTTCCTCACCGGCGTCGCGGAGAACGTGCTGGTCGTGCCCAACGCGGCGCTGCGCATCAGACCCACACCTGCCATGCTCGCGCAGGCGCGGACAGACGACCAGCGCGCGGGCTCGGCGATCCTCTGGACGCTCGACGACAAGGGAATGCTCGAGCCGGTGCGCGTGCGCACGGGACTCAGCGACGGCAGAAACACCGCAGTGGAGGGAGCAAAGCTGGCCGAAGGCACCAAGGTCGTGATCGGCG
>DHJM01000109.1:915-2413 GCA_002404335.1 Gemmatimonadales bacterium UBA4720 | reverse complement strand
GAGATGGTGGCCATCATGGGCAGCTCGGGCTCCGGCAAGTCCACGCTCATGAACATACTCGGCTGCCTGGACGTGCCCACCGAAGGGAGCTACGTGCTGGACGGCGTGCGCGTGAACGGACTCTCGAAGAACGATCTCGCCGACCTGCGCAACCGCAAGCTCGGCTTCGTGTTCCAGGGCTTCAACCTGCTGGCGCGCACCAGCGCGCTGGAGAACGTGGAGCTGCCGCTTCTCTACGACCGCAGCGGCCGCAAGCTCGACACGAAGGCGCTCGCCGCCGCGGCGCTCGAGCGCGTGGGGCTGGGCGACCGCATCGAGCATCACCCCAGCGAGCTCTCCGGCGGACAACAGCAGCGCGTGGCGATCGCTCGTGCGCTGATCACTCAGCCTACCCTGCTCCTCGCCGATGAGCCCACGGGAAACCTGGACAGCCAGACGACGGTGGAGATCATGGCGCTGTTCCGGGAGCTCAACGAACAGGGCATCACCATCGTGCTGGTCACGCACGAGCCAGAGGTGTCGCAGTACGCCCGCCGCGTCGTCGAAGTGCGCGACGGCCGCGTGGTACGCGATCACCCGGTTTCCCGGGAGGCCGCATGAAGCAATCGACGTTGCTCAAGGTGGCGGGGCAGAGCATCCGCAAGAACAAGATGCGGACGCTGCTGACGATGCTTGGCATCGTGATCGGCGTTGGCGCCGTCATCGTGATGGTCGCCCTCGGCAACGGCGCGCGCCAGCAGATCGAGTCCTCCATCAACAGTCTGGGCACGAATGTCATCCTCGTCATGCCGACGTCGAGCACGAAGGGCGGCTCGAGTCAGGGCGCGGGAACGTACAACAAGCTCACCGTCGCCGACGCCGAGAAGATCAAGCGGGAGGCGACGCTGGTGTCGGCGGTGTCGCCGGTGGTGGTGACGCTGGCGCAGGTGATCGGCGGGGAGGGCAACTGGCGCACGCGGATCAATGGCGTGTCGCTGGATTACTTCACGATTCGCGACTGGAGCACGAGCTCGGGCCAGCTCTTCGCGGACGCGGACGTCTGGTCGGGGCGCAAGGTCGCGCTCCTCGGCGCCACCGTGGCGAAGAACCTGTTCCCCGGGAGCGACCCGGTCGGCGTGCAGGTCCGGATCGGCCACGTGCCGTTCACGATCGTCGGCGTCATGCAGGCCAAGGGACAGAACGCCGGCGGCGCGGACGAGGACGACATCGTTCTCATGCCGTACACCACCGCGCAGAGCCGCCTGAGCGGCGATGTGGACGTCGGGCACATTCTCGCCAGCGCGTTCTCCGCGAGCCAGATGCCCGCTGCGCAGGAGGAGATCGCCGGCATCGTGCGCGAGTCGCACAAGCTGAATCCGGCGGGTACGGAGGACGACTTCTTCTTGCGCAATCAGACCCAAGTCGTCCGGGCGGTCACCAGCACCACGCGTACCATGTCGGCGCTGCTCGCGGCCATCGCGTCCATCTCGCTCCTCGTGGGCGGCATCGGCATCATGAA
>DHJM01000109.1:372-823 GCA_002404335.1 Gemmatimonadales bacterium UBA4720 | reverse complement strand
AACATCATGCTGGTGTCGGTCACGGAGCGAACGCGCGAGATCGGGATCCGCATGGCCGTCGGCGCGCGCGGCGCGGACGTGCTCAACCAGTTCCTGGTGGAGAGCATTGCGATGAGCGTGATGGGCGGCCTGGTCGGACTCGCCGTCGGCTACGCGGGCGCGACGCTGCTCGGACGCGTGACGGGATGGCAGGTGGCGACGCCACTCTCCGCGGTGCTCATTGCGGTCGGCTTCTCGGCGGCGGTGGGGGTGTTCTTCGGGTTCTATCCCGCCCGCAAAGCCGCGGCGCTGAATCCGATCGAGGCGCTGAGGTATGAATGACGCGAGGCGCGACAACGGCCGCAGGAGGACGGCTGCGCGACCGCGTCAAGTCGAAGCGGGTGCAGTTGTAGATCATTGCGGGAGAGGCGCGGTGTCCTCGTAGGCCGCTTTCCAAAGCGAGCGCGAGGAG
>DHJM01000109.1:0-243 GCA_002404335.1 Gemmatimonadales bacterium UBA4720 | reverse complement strand
GCTCCGACCAAGCGAGCGTAGCGGCCGAAGAGGATACCGCGCCTCGACCCAAACCGAGATGCAAGGGCAACGCGCAAGCAAAAACGCGTCCGCGAACCAGCTGACAGCACAGAGCTATACGTTCTTGAGCGCCTGCCCGACTTGAGTCAGCGATTGACGCGCGTCCCCGAATAACATCCGCGCGTTCTCGTGATAGAAGAGCGCGTTGTCGATTCCCGCGAAGCCGTGCCCCATGCTGCGCTT
>DHJM01000076.1:5888-6028 GCA_002404335.1 Gemmatimonadales bacterium UBA4720 | reverse complement strand
GAGACGGAGAAATTGCGATGCGTTCCCTGATGAAAGGGACACGGCCCGCGGAAGTCGGTGCCCTGCCGCTTGAGGTTCACGTATTCGCCGACGATCTGCACAATATCGGCCGAATCGCGCACCTGCTCGACGACTTCGTC
>DHJM01000076.1:4857-5802 GCA_002404335.1 Gemmatimonadales bacterium UBA4720 | reverse complement strand
CTTCGTCAGGTATCACTTCAGCTCAACCACGGTAACGCCCGCGCCGCCCTCGTTCCACGCTCCAATCCGAAAATTCGTAACCCTCGATTCCTTGCGCAGCATCTCGGCCACGCGCTCGCGAAGAGCACCCGTACCCTTGCCGTGGATGATGCGAATCGACTTGAGGTCCGCGCGGATCGCTGCGTCGACGGCATGCATAACGATGGCCTCGATCTCGCCGACACGCAGCCCGCGCAGATCGATCTCGCTCGCCGCATCGACTTCCGGAAGATCACCACGAACCGCCACGGCGACTTCCGGAGCCGCCGTCTCGCGCTGGGCCGGGCGCAGTGAGCTTCGCGGCAGGGCCAGCTTCATCACGCCCACCGCCACGACCGCATCATCGTCGCGGATCTCCACGACTCGTCCGATTCGACCACCAAGCGTCTCCACCTCGACGAAATCACCGATGCTCACCTCGGCGGGGTCGCGCCGCTCAGGCTCACTCTCCGTTTCGCGACCGAGACGATCCAGCTCGCGACCCTGCTCGTTGGCGAGGCTTTCCACCCGCTTTCTCGCTTCGCGCGCCGCTTCTTCGCCCAGCTCGGAAGCGGACTTCAGCTCACGAATTGTGCGCTCGACTTCGCCGCGCGCTTCGAGAAGATACTGTCTCGCCTCGCGTCGTGACGCCTGTTCGACATCGCGCTCCCGCTCCCGGACATTTCTTTCGCGCTCCGCCACCCTGCTCGTGCGCTCTCTTGCGTCCTCGGCGATTTCGCTCGTTTCCCGTTCGGTCAGCGCCAGCGTTTTCTCGCGCGCCTCCAGCTCCCCCAGGAGCGCCGTGACCTTCCTCTCGTCGGCAGGAATCCGTTCCTCGGCCCTCGCCAGAATCTCACTCGGGAGATTCAGCCGCCGGGCAATGCTGATTCCGTAGGAGCGGCCGGGCACCCCCTTGGTGAGCCGATA
>DHJM01000076.1:2204-4734 GCA_002404335.1 Gemmatimonadales bacterium UBA4720 | reverse complement strand
GTCGCCAGCTCCTTCAGCGCGCCGAGGTGCGTGGTGGCGATCGAGAGCGTGCGACGCGCCGTGAGCGCTTCGAGAATCGCGCCGCCCAGCGCCGCGCCTTCGATTGGATCGGTGCCGGAGCCCAGCTCGTCGATGAGAACGAGAGAGTGCTCGGTAGCGGAGCTCAACACCTCGGCGAGGTTCTTGAGATGCGCGCTGAATGTCGAGAGGCTGGCCAGGATGGACTGCTCGTCTCCGACATCAGCGTAGATATTGTCGAAGATCGCGATCCGCGATCCCACATCAACCGGCGCCGGAATCCCGGATTGCACCAACGCGGAGAAGAGCCCGAGCGCCTTGAGCAGCACCGTCTTGCCGCCAGTGTTCGGGCCGGAGATGAGAAGCGTCCTCTCGTTCGGCAGCATCTCGAGATCGAAGGGAACGACGTCGATTCCCTGGGCAACGAGGAGCGGGTGGCGGCCCTCGACTACGGCGAAGCCCTCTGTTGGATCGGACAGCTCCGCCGGAGCGCAGCGGAACTCGATCGCGTAACGCGCGCGCGCGACGAGGGAATCGAGCGTGATCAGCGCTTCGAGCGATGCTCCAAGCGCCTCGCGGTGCGGGCGAAGCTTCTCCGTCAGCTCCGAAAGAATCCGGTCAATCTCTTCGACTTCCTCGATCTGCAGCTCACGAATGCGATTCCCTGCCTCGACCGCCGCCGGCGGCTCGACGAACAGTGTTCCGCCCGTTGCCGATGCGTCGTGCACGATTCCACCAACCACGCCCTGCGCTTCGCGCCGAACCGGAATCACGAAGCGCCCGTTCCGCACCGTCACGGACATGTCGGCGACCCGCTGATGCGGCTCGAGCTTGGCCATGGCGCGCTCGAGAAGCTTGACCAGCTCCCCCTGGGAACCCTTCAGCTCGCGCCTGATTTTCTTGAGCGTCGAAGACGCGTCATCGCGAACCTGGCCGTCCTCGTCGATCGTGCGCTCGATCGTGTCCTCGATGTTCTTGTTGGCGACGAGGGGTTCGATCTGCGCGGCGAGAACAGCCGCGACAATCGGCGACGCCCGTTCACCGCGCAGGGAGTCGCGCGTGATGCGCGAGCTGCGAAGCAGCGCGCCGAGCACAAGGAGATCCGGTGGGGCGAGCGAGGCGCCTTCCACGCGCAGACGCAGGAGCGCCGAGCGCGCGTCGGGGACGCCGTGCAGATGCCACGGCTCTTCGGCCGCTACGAGCGAGCGCACGGCGGCCACACGCGCGTGCTCTCTTTCGATGACGTCCCGGTCGGTTGCCGGGCGCAGCTCTCTCACCCGCTCGCCGCCGAGTGGAGACGTCGCTCTCTCGGAAATGAGGGCGAGCGTGCGCGGAAACTCAATGACGTTGAGCGCGTGAGAATTCATGCGAAGACCAGCTGAGCAGAGAACGCAGAGCCTCGGCGCAGTCCGTACTGAGCCGGAGAACGCAGAGCTTCGGCGCAGCTTCACCCCTGCTTGCTCAGCTCCTCTCGAGCGATGGCATTGATAGCGCTGCCATCTGCCCGACCTTTGAACTGGGGAAGAACTTTGCCCATGACTGCTCCGATCTGCGTAGCGCCGCCGGCGATTGCCGCTTTCACCGCGGCTCGCAGCTCGGCGTCGCCAACCTGAGCGGGGAGATATTTCTCGAGCGCGGTTGCTTCGGCCGTCTCCTTGTCAGCGAGATCCTGGCGACCGCCCTTCGTGTACATCTCCACCGATTCCTTCCTGCGCTTGATGGATTTGCGCAGGACGTCGATCACTTCCGCATCCGCCGGCTCGCGCTTCAGCTCGATCTTCTTGTTCTTGATCTCGGAGAGGACGGTGCTGAGGAGGAGCGTGCCAGGCTTGTCCTGGGATTTGCGGGCCGAATTGAGATCGCCCTGCAATCGGGCGAGGAGCTCGGACATTCCCTAGACGTGGCGGGTGCGACGATTCTTACGCATCGCCGTATTCAGCTTGCGCTTTCTGCGCTCGCTGGGCTTCTCGTAATGACGATGCTTGCGGAGATCGGAGAGGATACCCGCCTTTTCGCACTTCTTCTTGAAGCGCTTGAGCGCGCGCTCAAAGTTCTCGTCGTCATGGATTATGACTTCCGACAAATTCTACTTCCCCCCTTCGTGGCGTTTGTGCGCCGGCTTGGGACAGACCGTTAAACTTAGGCGGGGCAAACGGTTGGGTCAAGCAAAACCCTCGCTTTCGCGTTCGCTCCGAGTCACTACTAGGTTTCGGGTTCATCGGCCGGTGCGTCGGATGGTGTCCTCTTCGGCTCCAGGCTCTCGCTCGTGGCGCCACCGACGTTTTACGCGTGGCTAAGGGTCGGTTCGCATTGCTGGGTCATACCGATCTCTCTGTCGCTCGTGGGTTGTCGCCTACGAGGACACCCTCCGACTTCCCTTCGGGACCCACCTGGAGGCTAGTGCCTGCGTGGCGCCTCGCTCGCACCCGGACGGTTTTTGCTTGATCCCACTTTGCCCCGCCCGCGCATAGCGGGCCGAGCAACGCTCGGCAGGCCCGCCGCGAAGGCGGGA
>DHJM01000076.1:1177-2085 GCA_002404335.1 Gemmatimonadales bacterium UBA4720 | reverse complement strand
GCGCCTCTTAACCTGGCGGCCAAGTCATAGGCCGCCCGCCGAGCAGATGCAGGTGCAGATGATCCACGCTCTGACCACCGTCCTTACCCGTGTTGATCACAGTCCTGTACCCGCTCTTCGCGATCTTCTCCTGCCGCGCGATCGCCGACGCGAGCGAAACCATCTGGCCCAACAGGTACGAGTCGGCCGTGTCATCGAGCGAAGCGATGTGCTTCTTCGTGATTATCAGAATGTGAACCGGCGCCTGCGGATTGAGATCGCGAAACGCCGCGATTTCCTTGTTGCTCGCTAGCATCTGGGCGGGGACCTCCCCGCGCGCGATCCGACAGAAGATGCAGGGGTCAGACATTGGATTGCCTCGATGTTACTTGCGATGCGGCGGCGATCGCCACCGCGGCCATACCCGCGGTCTCAAAACGTAGCGTGCTCGACCCAAGCTTCACAGGGAGAAACGCGGCGCCGATGAAGAGATCCCGCTCCGCCGGCTCCATTCCGCCCTCTGGTCCGAGAGCGATCGTGATCGGAATGTGCATCGGAACGCCTGCAATCGGCTCTCCATCCTGCGTGAGCAGAAGGCGCGTTCCAAGCGGCGCGGCCGAAATGGCGCGTTCGACGGTCGCCTCCGGAAACATGTCGGGCAGCCATCCGCCGCCACTCTGAATGAGCGCCGAGGTCATGCGCGCAAGCACCTTCGCCTGGAACGTCGGGCCCTCGCCGCGCGGCGATACGCTCTTCGAGCGACGCCAGATCACCGGCCGCCAGCTCGTCACGCCCAGCTCCACCACCTTCTCCGCCAGCCACAGCATCCGCTCCCTGTCGGCGACGGGCGCGAGCAGATGGATCATGGCCGGACGCGGTATCTCGCTCGTCTCGCTCACGTCGACGAGCGCCGAACTTCTCGAGACCTT
>DHJM01000076.1:390-1061 GCA_002404335.1 Gemmatimonadales bacterium UBA4720 | reverse complement strand
GAAGAACGTCGCTACCGCGGTGCTATCTGTACACTCCACCAGGCGTCCTCCGTGTCTTCGCGCTCGATCGCCCAACCGCCGGCATCAAGCGCGGACACCATCGCGGTGCGCTCTTCGCCAAGAATCCCGGCCAGAATCGCCTGGCCTCCGCTCGCGAGCGACGACTTTATCATCGGCAGCATCGCGATGAGTACCGACGAGATGATGTTCGCGATCACGACGCGCACCGGAGCCAGCAGCGGGAGCAGAGTCGTCGCGTCGCCTTCGATCACCTCGACGCGCTCGCCCACCGAGTTGGTAAGGACATTCTCCTCGGCGTTCCCGATGGAATCATGCTCGATCTCGATGGCCGCGACACGCGCGGCGCCGAGCTTGACGGCGGCAATCGAGAGAACCGCGCTGCCGGCACCGAGATCTGCAACGAAATCCCCGCGACGTACGACGCCCTGCATCAATCGCATCGCGCCACGCGTGCTCGGATGTTCCCCGGTTCCAAACGCCATCACTGGGTCGACGATGACGGTCGTCTCGGGATCGAGATCGCGAGCAAGCCACGGCGGTGCGATGACGAGCCCGCCGACCTGGTGCGCCGATACCGACGCGCGCCACTGCGAGTAGTCGGCGTCCGGCGAATCCGCGATCGCGATGTCGGCGCGCGGATCGGCTCGCAT
>DHJM01000076.1:0-319 GCA_002404335.1 Gemmatimonadales bacterium UBA4720 | reverse complement strand
ACGCCGTCTTCCTGAACTCCCTGCGATCCGGACTCGAAGAGCGCCGCGATCACTCCGTCGCGGTTGGACTCGGGAGTGATTCGCAGCGAGATCCAGCTCACGCGCCCAGCGATTCTCTGATTTTCGACCAGAGTCCCTTTGGTCGCGCGGGAGGCACTATCTGCACCTCACTGAGGCGGCGAATGAGCGCGGACTCTTCGTCGCTGAGATTCTCCGGGGTCCAGAGCTGCAGCCTCACGTGCAGGTCGCCAAAGGAGCTGGAGTTGATCCTCGGCAAGCCGCGACCGCGAAGATTGAACACCTGCCCGCTCTGAGTCCC
>DHJM01000074.1:20032-20667 GCA_002404335.1 Gemmatimonadales bacterium UBA4720 | reverse complement strand
ATGGCGGCGCGCCTCGTACGAAACGGCTTGCAGACGAAGATGCAGCCGATCGTGAAAGCTCACTGCGCCGCATGCGACAATTCGACCGACTTCGTAGTTGTGGGTCGCGAGTACTGGATCTGCTCCGAGTGCGGGACGACGTCAAAGCGGGAAGCGATCCAAGCCAGGCAATCCGGGAAATCTCAAGGAGATGAAGCGCGATGACCCCCGAGAGCTGGGGGCAGCGATGCGGGCTCGTCCCAAGAGTACACTCTGGCTAGGCCAATCAGTGCATTCGTTGTGCTGCTGGGCGGCCTCGCCTTTGCAAATAGAACAGCAGAGCCCCCGATCCGATATCGGATCGGGGGCAACCACCCAAAGCAATTCGCGGGAGCAACAATGATCGGAACCAACACCATCAAGGGAATCACACTCGCGTTCGCGCTCGCCGTCGGCTCGGCGTGCGCCGGCGTCAGGAAGAAGACCACGGACGTCAACCCGAGCATGGATCGCGCACCCACATGCGCGGCCGCTATCGCCGTTTACAACAATCGCGCTGCGGTCCCCTACGACTACTACGAGCTCGCCTGGATTGAAGCCCAGGGCAACTCCGTCTGGACGACCGATAACCAGCTCCAGCAGCAGATCCGAAATGG
>DHJM01000074.1:15831-19899 GCA_002404335.1 Gemmatimonadales bacterium UBA4720 | reverse complement strand
CAGCAACCAGGCGCGGGTTGGTGGTCACACACCAGCCCGCGTTTTTATTTCGGCGGCTCCGTTCCCATCAGCATTTCTGCGCGCCGTCCCAGGCTCTCGCGCCATTCGACACGACTCCCGCCGGGTGCGAGATTTACCCAACACACTACTCCCGCCACAGCTGATTTCCATGAAGAAAACGCTTCTGTTCGTCTGTGTTCTCTCTGCGTCCGCTCACGCGCAGAGCGGCCTGTCATCGGGCCTGCGTCCCTCCGGATGCACCGCCGGACTCCAGCTGCCGGACGGCTTCTGCGCCACCGTCTTCGCAGACGGAGCCGCCGGGGCCCGGCATGTCGTCGTCGCGCCGAACGGTGATGTCTTCGTCAATACACAGGCTACCCGCGGAGGGCGCGCCGCGCCGGGCGCGAGCGCGCCGCCCAGCACCGGTGGAATCCTGGCCCTTCGCGACACCAACGGTGACGGAAAGGCTGACCTTCAGGAGCGCTTTGGGGTGGGCGGTGGAACCGGCATCGCGCTCTCCGGAAATCTGCTCTACGCCACCGCGGGTAATTCGATCGTCCGGTACCACCTGGCTTCTGGGTCGCTGACGCCAAGCGGAAATCCCGACACGATCGTGACCGGTCTCCCGATGACCGGGTCGCATCACTCCCACAACTTCGTGCTCCAGGGCCAGACGCTCTACGTCAACATCGGCTCCGCGACGAACTCATGCCAGCAGCGCGATCGGCAGCCTGAATCTCCCGGAATCAATCCGTGCAGTGAGCTCGACACGCGCGGCGGAGTCTGGGAGTTCGACGCAAACCGCCTGCGCCAGCGGCCGAGCGATGGACGGAGGTACGCGACGGGCCTGAGAAACTCCGTTGCGCTGGCGCACAATCCATTGGATGGCTCCCTGTACGCCACCGTGCACGGCCGCGACCAGCTGCACGACAGCTGGCCGAAGCTCTTCACCGTCGAAAAAAGCGCCGAAAACCCCGGCGAGATCCTGGTGAGGGTAGATCGGGGCGCCGACTATGGATGGCCGTACTGCTACTACGACGTCGATCGCCGCGGATTGGTGCTCGCTCCGGAGTACGGAGGTGACGGTCAGCAAGCCGGTCAGTGCCCGGGCAAGGCCCAGGCGTTGATGGCGTTTCCCGGCCATTGGGCTCCCGATGGAATGCTTTTCTATACCGGGAATCAGTTCCCCAGCCAGTACCGCGGCGGCGCCTTCATCGCATTTCACGGCTCATGGAATCGTGCTCCGCTGCCGCAAGCCGGATTCCGCGTCGTGTTCGCGCCGTTCCGATCCAACCGACCGACGGGTTCCTTTACCACATTTGCGGACGGATTCAATCCCAATCCCGCTTCCGGAGGGGCGCGGCAGAGCCGCCGGCCAGTCGGCTTGGCCCAGGCTCCGGACGGCTCGATCTTCATCACCGACGACACCGGCGGCACCATCTGGAGGGTCTCGTACCGTACCGTTGGGACGATGCCGGCCCGTCCACGGACGCCCTGACCAGCACGAAAATCATTGCGTCCGGGCCATCTTGGTGAGAGAATAAAAAGCAAGTGACCTCTCCTTCCCTGGTGACCCCGCCGCAGAAACCTATCGGTACCTTCCTGAGGCGCCTCTTGGGGAGATTCAGGTCGCGGCCGGCTGAAAAAACTCCGCCGGTTCGCCCCAGCGGGCTCGACACGGAACGGCGCCTCAGCTTCATGCTCGAATCGGTGCCGGTCAACCTCTGGTCCACGGACGCGCATCTCAACATCACTTTTTCGCAGGGCGCCGGTCTCCATCTCATCGGCACGAGCGCGAGCGAGCAGGTTGGGATGACGCTCTATGAGGTGCTGAAGACGCGCGACCCCGGCTTTACTCCGCTGGCGGCGCATCTGAGAGCTCTACAGGGTGAGCTCGTTCGCTACGAGACCGACTGGCGGGGAAGATCGTTCGAGACCCGAGTCGAGCCCGTCCGCGCCGCCGACGGAAAAATCACCGGAACCGTTGGAATCGCGATCGACGTGACCGATCGAAAGAGTCTGTACGAGGCGCTTCAAACGCAGAACGTCTACTTCGCCACGCTCTTCGAGAGCGCACCCGAGGCAATCGCGATCCTCGACGAGCGCGACCACATCATCCGCATCAATGGCCAGTTCACGACGATGTTCGGCTACACGGAATTCGACGCGATCGGTCGGAGCATAAACGATCTGATCGTCCCCAAGGAGATGGTCGAAGAAGGCGAAAAGCTCACCGCGCGAGCGGTGGCTGGAGAGAATCTCAGAGCGGAAGCGCTTCGGCGTCACAAGGACGGCCACACTCTCTGGGTCGCCATCGCCGCGACGCCGTTTGGCGTCGCGGATCAGCCGGGAAGAGTCTACGCCATGTACCACGACATCTCCGCCCGGAAGCACGCGGAGGACGAGATGAAGGCGCTACTCCTCGCCGACCAGCTGACCGGACTTCCCAACCGGCGCGCGTTCATCACGCTGTCGGAGCAGGCGCTCAAGCTGGCGACTCGGCAGGAGCGCGACGTCCTCATGATCTTCATCGACGTCGATCACCTCAAGCAAATCAACGACACTCACGGACACCTGGTGGGCGATCGTGCGCTGATGGATACCGCCCGCGTGCTCCGCGAGAGCTGCCGGGAAGCCGACCTCATCGCGCGTCTTGGAGGCGACGAATTCGTCGCGCTGATGACGGTCGATTCCGATCAGACCGCCGAGCTCGTTTGCGATCGCATAAAGTCGCGGGTGATAAAACACAATCGGGAGATCGATCGCGGGTACGAGCTGTCGCTAAGCCTGGGCGCCAAGAGGTCAAAGGCCGAAGGGACAATGCTGGCGGATCTGCTCGCTCAGGCGGATACCGCTCTCTACGAGCAGAAAAGAGGACGCGGGCGCCCTCACGCACTCTCGCGATAGTACTCCGCGAGGCACCAGTTAACCATGTCGCCGAGCAGAATCTTCGTGCGCTCCGATGACGGAAAGCGCGCGCCGACTTCTTTGACGAGATTCTGCGCTGCGATGACCACGCCTTCACCGGTCTCTCCACCGTCTTTCATCTCGGTGACGAAGGTGCACACCGCGGTCTGCAGCTCTTCCTTGGTGTAGACTCCGGCGGAAAAAACCGTCGCCAGCGCCTTCGCGAGATTCATGTAAGCCGTGCTTCTCGCGTTGCGCGCGACTCTCTGTTCGCTGCGCCTGGCTCCGCCCCGCGCGCTGCTCGCGCTTTCACCGCTTTCCTCTTTGTGTCCCTGGCGACCCGTCATGCTTGGAACGTGCGACGGGCCGCCGAGCGTGTCAAGAGATTTGAGCGATCAAGGAAGCGCTCGCACTACCCCGCATGCGGCGCGCGCGCCGCTGTTGCCGGCCGGATTCGTGAGCTGGTCATCAGCGCCCGCGTGAATGACGAGCGAGGTGCCATCGGCATCGAATAGCGAGCGTGGTCCCGGCGTGAGCGAAACACGATCAGTGGTGAACGCGACATTTCCGATTCCCCCGGCCGGGATCACGATGTTCGGATTGTCCCCGGCGTGTGGCCCCTTCGGATTCTCCAGCCCGTGCTCCATCCCCATCGGGTTGTAGTGACCGCCCGCGGTTGCAAACGCGCCGCTCGACTCGCACCTCCCGACGTCATGGAAATGAATTCCGTGCGTGCCCGCCGCCAGCGCGACGTTCGCGATTTCCACGTGGACGAGTCCGTCCTTGTCCTGCCAGATCTGGGCGGTGCCGATCGGCATACCGCTGGCGTTGTACATGAGGGCGTTCGCGGCGGAAACGGAATTCTGCATTCGCTGCGCCGATGAACAAGCGCCGCAGAGCGCGACGATGGCGGCGATGGTGAACAGCAGGGATCTGTTCGGCACTTTCATCTTCGACTCCGAGTATGGGTAATGTCTACTGCATGTCGCGAATCTTGAACTTCGTCCAGATGACGACCGTCGTGCAATCCTGCCCCCCGCGTGTGTACTGGGCCGGCGCGGTAGCCCCGGAATAAACCTCCACGCCCACGACTTCCTGGCCGTTGACGAAGTTGTTGACGTCGCCGGGCGAAGCCGACTGCCACGGCATGTCGTCGACGAC
>DHJM01000074.1:14938-15661 GCA_002404335.1 Gemmatimonadales bacterium UBA4720 | reverse complement strand
CGCAAGACGTCGGTGAGAGTGTTCGGATGCATGTTCTGAATCTGTTCTGGTCCGAGGTAGTACCCCATCCCCGACCGCTTCCTCTGGTTGAATCCCACCTTGTCGAGGCTGGCCTGGCGGCGGGCAGTCACGACAACCGGATCCATCATTGCCACGTACTTCGGCAGCTTGATCGTCACCTGCTTCGGCTCGCGCGACGAGAGATCGACAGGAACGGTCTCAGCGCCAAATCCGAGGTGTCGCGCCAACAGAACGTGGGTGCCGGATGGCAGATTCTTCATCGTGAACTCGCCCTGCTCGTTGGTCAGAGCAATGACGTTGGTTCCCACGACCTCGACGCGGCTGCCGGCGTTCGATGGAGCACCCTCGAGAACGACCCGGCCGGACACGGCTGCACTGCCGGTTTTCGCTCCTGAATCCACCCGCGACAGCAGCATCGTGCGCGCGAAAAGCTCCGACTCCTCGTCACCGAGCGAGATCGGAATCTCCGACGTGACCGCGCCGGCTTTTCGTGCCTGGAGGGTCGCATTCAGAGAGTTCGGCAGTCCGCACAGCTTGAACGCGCCCTGTGCATCGGTGCTGTCGCGAATCACCCGAGGCGTTCGCTTGATGCCGACCGCCTTCGACACTTCGAGCTCCGTCCACGCGATCGAGACCTCGGCCCCCGCGACCGGCTGGAGCGATTCCGGATCTGTAACGTGTCCGATCACGGCCGAGGTGCCC
>DHJM01000074.1:14194-14803 GCA_002404335.1 Gemmatimonadales bacterium UBA4720 | reverse complement strand
AGTTGCATCAATCTTCCAGCGCGGGTTCGTAAGCAGTCTCGGTATGCGGTGCCACTTGAGGGTGCGAGCTGATGAGACGCGCGCACGTGTTCCATCGCAGAATCGCGTCGTCGTTGCCCGCGGGGCGGATTGCTTCTGCCTTCTCGTACCAACTCATCGCATCCCGCAATGAATCATACGCCATTGCACCGCTTCCCATCCCGCCCCGGTGCAGTTGCGCCTGCCCGCTGCGCTCGGAGGCGATGCCGGTGTAGTAGGCACGCTGGTACGGATCGGTGATGCTCGGCAGCGTTTCGTGCACAGCCCTCATGACCGTCGCGTGAACCCCCTCCGCCAGCTGATCGGTGAGAGCGAGCGTCAGCATCACCAGCACCTGTTGGTTGGCGGGATCGATCTCCAGGATGTCGCGGCAAATGCTCTCGGCCGCCCACGACTGGTTGATCAGACGATAGCGCTCGGCCTTCTGGACCGCGCGCGGAATCGCTTCCTTCGAAATCGGTTTCAGCTTGAAGTCCTTGAATTCCTCTTTCACCGAGCTTCTCCCTGACCCGTGTCCGTTGATTTGCTACCCCGCATAAGCCGGACGAGTTTCGCGATCGGGTCGTAATG
>DHJM01000074.1:0-14068 GCA_002404335.1 Gemmatimonadales bacterium UBA4720 | reverse complement strand
TCGAGCGGATGCATTTCGAGCTGCGCGGCGTGGACCAGCAGTCGCGGACCCACGAACTGTTCGTGAAGCTGGTGGTTGCGGAGAACGTGGCACACGTCCTGGCACAGAAAGCACTCGATGCACTTCCTGAACTCCTGAACGCGGTCGGCATCGGCCTGCGCCATGCGCCAGGTTCCGTCGGGCGCGTCCGGCGCCCTCGGAGTGAATTTCCTGATCCGTTTCTTGGCGCGGAAATTCGACGACACGTCCGTCACCAGATCCTTCAGGAGAGGAAACGCCCTCATTGGCTCGACCGTGACCGGCTCGGCCAGATCGAGCTCGCTCAGGCGGGTCATGCACATGAGGCGTGGCATTCCGTTGATCTCAGCCGAGCACGATCCACACTTCCCTGCCTTGCAGTTCCAGCGCACCGCGAGATCGCCCGCGCTCTCAGCCTGGATCTGATGGATGGCATCGAGAACGACCATGCCTTCGGAGACGCTGGTCGCGTAGTCCTGAAGCTGTCCGCCCGCCGCCGTGCCTCGCCAGACTCTGAACGTCGCGCGTCGCGTTTCGGTGCCGGCGCTGCTGTCGCTCCTCGCCGCGGCGCGCTGGCCGCTCTCGACGATGTTGCGTGCGAATGTCTCGGCCGCAGCCATCACTCGTTCTCCTCGATGATCCGCTTCAGATCCTCGCGCATCTCGGGTATGGGCTCGCGCGTCACCTGCATCTCGCCGCCAGGTCCCCGGCGAATGACGATATTGAACTTGCCATAAGTCGGATCCTTGTCAGGAAAGTCGTCGCGAAAGTGCGCGCCTCGACTCTCCTTTCTTTCGAGGGCGCCGCGCGCAACGATCTCCGAGACGGTGATCATGTTCTGGAGATCGAGCGCGGTATGCCATCCGGGATTGTACTCGCGGTTGCCCCTGACGGAAACTTTCCTTGCTCTCTCTCGCAGAATTTTGAGGGCGTCCAGCGCGCGCCGGATCTCCTCCTCGCGCCTCACGATCCCGACGAGCTCCTGCATCATCGTCTGGAGATCGTGCTGCACGTCGTAAGGCCCTTCCCCTCCATCCTGTCTGTCGAAGGGCTCCAGCGCGGCGCGGACGATGGCGTCCGCCTGTTGCGTATCGATCCTGGGTGACGACTGCCTCGCCGCGAATTCGGCGGCGTATTTCCCGGCCCGCATCCCGAACACCACCAGATCGGAAAGCGAGTTCCCACCCAGCCTGTTGGCGCCGTGCAGCCCAGCGCCGACTTCGCCGGCGGCGAACAGTCCAGGCACACTGGACATCTGCGTGTCCCCATCGACGCGCACCCCGCCCATCATATAGTGCGTCGTGGGACCAACCTCCATCGGCTCCTTCGTGATGTCGATGTCCGCCAGCTCCTTGAACTGTTGATACATGCTGGGGAGCTTCTTCTTGATGTGCTCCTCGGCGTTGGAGAGCTTCGCCTTGATCCAGGAGATGTCGAGGAAGACCCCGCCGTGTGGGCTCCCCCTTCCTTCGCGAACCTCCCGCATGATCGCTCTCGCCACGTGATCGCGTGTCAGTAGGTCGGGTGGTCGCCGCGCATTCCTGTCGCCCTGCGTGTAGCGCCAGCCCTCTTCTTCGTTGTCGGCGGTCTGATTGCGGTAGTTCTCCGGGATGTCGTCAAACATGAAGCGGCGGCCCTCGCTGTTGACGAGAATCCCGCCTTCGCCCCGCACCCCTTCCGTGACGAGCATTCCTCTCACACTCGGCGGCCACACCATGCCGGTCGGATGGAACTGCACGAACTCCATGTCGCGCAGCGCCGCGCCCGCATTGTACGCGAGCGCGTGCCCGTCGCCCGTGCACTCCCAGCTGTTGCTCGTGATTCGGAACGACCTGCCGATTCCGCCAGTCGCGAGAACTACCGCTTTCGCCGCGAACAGCTTGAACCGTCCGCGATCACGATCGTAGCCGAGAGCGCCGGAGATGCGATTGCCGTCCTTGAGGAGCGAGACGATCGTGCATTCCATGTGCACGTCGATCGGTTGATGCACCGCGAAATCCTGGAGCGTCCGGATGATCTCGAGCCCGGTGCGATCTCCGACGTGGGCAAGTCGCGGATACTTGTGCCCGCCGAAATTGCGCTGGAGGATGCGGCCATCCGCCGTTCGGTCGAACACCGCGCCCATCGCTTCGAGCTCGCGCACCCGATCCGGCGCTTCTTTCGCGTGCAGCTCCGCCATGCGCCAGTTGTTGAGATACTGGCCGCCACGCATAGTGTCGGCGAAGTGGACGCTCCAGTTGTCCCGCTCGTCGACGTTGGCCAGGGCGGCAGCGATTCCTCCCTCGGCCATCACCGTGTGGGCCTTGCCGAGCAGCGACTTGCAGATGAGACCCACCGACGCTCCGCTGTGCGCCGACTCGATTGCAGCGCGCAGCCCCGCACCTCCCGCGCCGATCACGAGCACATCGTGCTCGTGCCTCTGGTATTCAGCCACCTAGAAAAGCCTCACATCGTGCCAGATGCCCATCGCGCATAGTCTGATGAACACGTCTGAGAATGCGACCCAGACCAGGCTGAGCCAGGCCCAGCGCATGTGACCTCGATTGAGGCAGCTGACGCAGTCGTAGGTTTTTTTCCGGGCTGGCGCGCGAGAAAGCCGGTCGAGATAGCCGCCCACCAAATGGCGAAGCGAATGGCATCCCAGCGTGTAGCCGCCAAGCAGGATCACGTTGACGACGAGGACGATCGTCCCGAGGCCGATTCCGAAATTCTGTCGGCCCGTGTCCCTGTTGAAGAACCACATAGCCTTGTAGGCGTCGCTGGACAGGATGACGAGGAAGACCAGCGCCGCGTAGAGGAAGTAGCGGTGAACGTTCTGAATCACGAGGGGAAGGAATCTCTCGCCCCGATAACTCGCGCGGGGCTCGCCAACGGCACAGTTTGGGGGGTCGGCCCAGAAGCTCTTGTAGTATGCCCCCCTATAGTAGTAGCAGGTGAGCCGGAAGCCGGCGGGAAAAGGGAGGATCAGAAGAGCCGGCGAAAATGGAAGGAACGCGGGGATCCAGGACGGCCGGCCGCCGTGGATCCACGCGTGCGGCGAATCGGAGAACAGCAGCGGAGAGTAGAACGGAGAAAGGTAGTTCCCGAACGCGTAGAACTTGTTTTGGAACGCCGCCCACGTCGCGTACACGAGAAAGCTGGCGAGCACTATGAAGACTACGAGTGGTTGAATCCACCACGCGTCGCGGCGCGTCGTCTGGCCAAATCCGCGGCGCGTGAGCTGGACAACTTCAGATGCCATTGATCAGATACCTCGCGCCGGGGCGGCGCGTGAGCACTCGGGCTGAACGAATTCCTTCCTCGCAAAGTTAGTTTTTGCGGCGATGCGGGGATAGTCTTGCCGCAGATGCAAAGAGCCTCCGGCACTTTTCAGCGCCGGAGGCTCTTTGATTTCTGAGAGTCGCTACTGATTACGACTTTACTGCTGGAGCGGTCTTGCCCTTCTTGCCCCAGCCTTTGTGGTCGCCCTTTCCACGCTCGGACATCTTTTTCTGGCGAGCGTCGAACTTCGCCTGCTGTGCAGGCGTCAGGATGGCGCGAATCTCCGCCGTTTCCTGAGTGCGGTAGGACTGACCACCCTGCATTACCTGGCGGGCCTTCTCCATGTTGCTGCGTGCCGCGGCGGTATCACCCTTCTGACGAGCCGCGCGGGCGGCATCCATGAACGGCTTTGCCTGGGTCCGGAGCGCTTCGTTCTGGGGCTGGTACTTCGACCGGATCGTCTTGATCTGCGCCTTCTGCGCGTCGGTCAGGTTGAGATCACGGCCGAACTCGCCACCACCGGGGCCTCTGCGACCCTGCATCTGGGCGGAGCGAGGTCCGCGCGAAGGCGGAGTCGTGGCAGACTGGGCCGCTGAGACACCCGCCACACCAACGATCATCAAGGCGCCAAGCGCCAAGGTACGAACTGACGACATTTCAATCCTCCACAACTGTTGAGCGCCGCTCGCGGAAATGCTGCGGCTGTTGAGTTAGACGGGCACCCAGGCTCGGCGTTAAGAGCTCCGTCCAAATCGCAGGGCCCCAGCGTTAGATAGGTGTGGAGGACCCTAACTGGCCGCCCCGGAACTCCACCGGAAGAGCTCCCAGCGATTCAGCATTGGTCAGCGTACGGCTCCCTGCTTCGGTTCTGTGGATCCAAGCCGCCAGCGCGACTCAGCCCGCCGCTGCAGCCGGCAGGGTGCCGAACCTTCTCTCTCTGGAGTGGAACTCGTTCACCGCGCTCTGAAGGTCGGCGGAGGTAAAATCGGGCCAGCGGCGATCAGTGAAGTACAGCTCGGCGTAGGCGCATTCCCAGAGAAGGAAATCGCTCAGACGCTGCTCGCCACCCGTGCGGATCAAAAGGTCGACGTCGCGGGACTCGCCGTCCCAGTGATAGACATCGGACATCGCTCGCGAAAGATCCTCTCGGGTGATGCTCTCGGAGCCACTCAGGCGCTGGGCAGCTCTCATCAGCGCGTCGCGGGCGGAGTAATCAACTGCAATCCGCAGATCGAGCCGCGTGCCCTGCTTGGTTGCGTCCTCGGCGGCTCTGATTGCGCGAAGCAGCTCGGCCGGAATGCGATCGCGACGTCCGATGATCCGCATGCGCACGTCGTTCGTGACGCACCGGTCCGTCTCGGCAACCAGGTAGCGGCGGAACAGTCGCATCAGCAGCGCGACTTCGCGCGAGGGGCGCGCCCAGTTGTCCGCGGAAAACGCGTACAGCGTCAGCATTCCGATCCCGCTGTCGGGAGCGGCCTCGACGATCTTTCGCACGACGCGCGCGCCGGCAATGTGACCAGCGGTGCGCGGACGCCCCCGCGCGTTCGCCCACCGTCCATTGCCATCCATGATGATGGCGACATGAATTCCTGATTCCGCCGAAGAAGGCTGCGGGTGCCCGCTTGCGGGCGGATGACGGGCGTGCGTGTGCTTCATTGCGTGGTGTGTATGGGGCGCACTCTGTCAGCGCTCCCGCGTGGCGCGAATGAGCGCCTCCATGTGATCGAGGTAGCGCTCGAGCGCGCGCCGTCCCGCAGCGGTCAGCCGGTACTCGGTCTTCGGCATCCGCCCCTCGAAGGACTTGCTGCACGCGATGTACTCCGCTTCCTCGAGCTTGCGGGCGTGCACGCTCAGATTGCCATCCGTCGTCTTCATCAGCTTCTTGAGGTCGCTGAAGCTGAGTGAATCGTTGACGGCAAGAGCGCTCACGATCCCGAGCCGCAGGCGCTCGTGAATGAGCCGGTCGAGGGAGTCGGCTCGCGATACAGCCGCGCTACCTTCCGATTTCCCGCGAACAGTTCGCAAGTCTCCCACCGTTGGGCGACGGTCGTCACGCGCGGTTCCGTGCTTAGCCACCGTGCCTCCATGCGATCGGAATTCCAAACGCGATGTGAAGGCCGCCGAAAGCGGAAGCCATGATCCAGTCGTTCCACGTCGCCGGAGTGAAAAGGGCAAGAGTCCCCGCCAGCATGAAGCAGATCCCCATCACCGGCACCACTCTCACCGAGAACGCGCCGCCGGCAACGACTCCCGTTCCATAGAGGAGCAGCCACATTCCCGGAATCGCGGCAACGAGGCCTGCGCGGTAAAGGACAATTGTCAGCAGCGCGCCGACAAACATGGGCGGAGAAAAGCTCAGAATGAATTTCCGGCCTGGCCCGGAGAGCAACGGCACATGCGCTCTGCGCGCCTTTTGCACGATTGCCCACAGCATTACGGCGGGAGCGAGAACAGCCGCCGCCATCCAGACGTAAATCGACTCCAGCGCCGAGTGCTGCGCGCTGGCGATCGTCGCCGCGATTGTGGCGATGACTCCGACCGCCACCATTCCCCAACCCGATACGGCGGTGAATGCGCCGGCCGCCTCCATTGTGTCGCGGATGAAAGCGAGATTGTCCATCGCCCGCACGTGCAGCGCTGGTGGTTCTGGCGCCGGAGCGCGATGTAGGGGTGTGACCGAAGCCATGGGAGCGAAATTAGGGGTTGGTCTAACGGCTGTCAAGTACTTTGCGACACAAAGCTGGGCTGCTTTCTTGCGTATTCCTTTCCCTCCTACCCCAGAGCAATCGGTCCGGGCAATGGGTCGCTGGCCGGGAAGCTTTGCTCTACCTGTTGCGGTGGCGTCCGAACTGATGCTCTCATTCTGGTCAGAAAATGTGCCAGCGCCGGACCACCGCAAGGCACCTGACCCCGGACGTCGCCGTGACCATATTTCGACGTGCCGATCGTCGAACTTTACGGACATGAACAGCTGCGCGAGCGGCTCGCCGAGAGCATTAGCGCCGGAACGTTGCCGGCGAGCCTGCTCTTCCAGGGGCCGCGCGGAGTCGGCAAGCAGCGTCTCGCTCTCTGGCTGGCGCAGCGCCTGCTTTGCACTGAGGCGGACTCGCCCTGTGGCGCGTGCAAGACCTGCCGCTACGTCGCCGAGCTGACACATCCGGATCTTCACTGGATCTTTCCCCGGCCGCGGCTCAAGGATTCCGATCCGGATCTCGAGCAAGTGCGTGACGACTACGCCGAAGCCACGGTCGAGCGCGCCGCGGCAAACGGACTCTACGCGGCTCCATCCGGCACGGAAGGGATATACGTCGCGACTGTTCGCTCGCTCGTTCAGAGAGCGGTGATCTCACCGGCGATGGGAAAGCGAAAGATCTTCATCATCGGCGACGCCGAGCGGATGGTACCGCAGGAAGGTGCGGACATGGCGGCGAACGCATTTCTCAAGCTGCTCGAGGAGCCGCCCGCTGACACGACGATCATCCTGACATCGAGCGAGCCGGGAGCGCTCTTGCCAACCATCCGCTCTCGCGTCGTGGCAGTCCGGGTGCCACTCGTCCAGGACAGCGCGGTCCGTGCTTTCGTGGAGAATCCCGTCGTCAAGAAAGCGCTCGACTCCAAAGCGAAGATGACCACGTCCGAGCGCGTGCGCGCGGCCGCGGGCGCGCCGGGAAGACTCCTCACTGGTGAAACCGACGCCAGGGCGACGATCAACGCGCGCAAAATCGTCGATGCTGCGGTTAGCGAGCGTCGGTCCTTGGTTTACTCCACGGCTCTCTTGCAGGGATCCGCGGGCGCGCGCGGCGCCTTCGCCGATACGCTGGAGGCGCTGATCGAGCTATTGGGTGAGCGCGCGCGTGACGCACTTCACAAAGAGGATGTCTCCGCCGCTGCCTCAGCGGCCCGCGCGGTCGATGCGGTTCTCAAGGCGCAGACCTACGCGAGTGGAAACGTCAGCCCGCAGCTTATCACCGCGAAGCTGATTCGAGAGCTGTCCGAGACGCTGACATGAACGAGCTTACGCATCTGGACGATGAGGGACGAGCCCGCATGGTCGATGTCGGCGGGAAGGCGGAGACCGCGCGCACGGCTCGCGCGGAAGGCTCGATAACGATGAGCATCGATGCGCTGGATGCAATCGAGCGACACGCTCTCGCCAAGGGCGACGCCATTGCCGCCGCGCGCATCGCCGGAATAATGGCAGCGAAGCGTACAGCCGAGCTCATTCCCCTCTGTCACCCAATCGCTCTGACGGACACCGGAGTGGATCTGGAGGTGGATCGATCGCTACCCGGGATTCGCGTGACAGCGTGGGCATCGACGCGCGGAAGGACCGGAGTCGAGATGGAAGCGCTCACTGCCGTCACCGTCGCCTTGCTCACGATTTACGATATGGCGAAAGCGCTCGACCGCGGAATGGAGATCTCGGAGGTGCGGCTCACCGAGAAGCGCGGCGGAAAGAGCGGCGACTGGAAGCGAACCTAGCCGCGGGGTTCAAGTCGGCGGCGGATTAAACCGGCGGGAGGCTCAGCACCGGGTCTTCCGACAGTTTTCCACTCTGCCGATGGGGCTCCATGTGAACCAGCACGCCGAC
Organism: Gemmatimonadales bacterium UBA4720; assembly: GCA_002404335.1. Lineage (GTDB taxonomy): Bacteria > Gemmatimonadota > Gemmatimonadetes > Gemmatimonadales > Gemmatimonadaceae > UBA4720. Next base: position 6,195 of record DHJM01000074.1, on the reverse strand, counting down.
GACGCTTGGAATCGCCCCCAGAATCGCATATTTCACTTTCGCCCCGATCTCGTGCGCGTCCTCGAGCGAGATCGAGGGGTCGGCCTGCACGTGAACGTCGGCGTAAAACCCAAGCCCGGACCGTCGCACTTTCAGATTCTCCACGTTTCGGACGCCCTCCACCGAGCACGCCGCTTCCAGCACTCGCTCCTTGACCGAACGGTCGGGCGCTTCATCCATCAGCCCCGAGATCGCGGGGCGGAGAGTTCGCACCCCGTTCACGGCAACAAGCAGAGCAGCGACCAGCGCCGCCCAGTCGTCGGCAGCTTCCCAGCCGGGCCCGCCTATTAGCGCGATGCTGATTCCGATGAACGCGGCGAGTGAGCTGATCGCATCCGCCCGGTGATGCCATGCATCCGCGGTGACGACGGTGCTCCCCACATCCTTGCCGACCCGCGACACCCTTCTGTAGAGGATTTCCTTGACGAAGATTACGCCCGCCGCGACGAAAAGCGTGAATGGCGCCGGAAGGTGTTGGGGGGCGAGAATCTCATGAATTGACAGGATCGAGATGCCAACCGCGGCGCCAAGCAGCATCAGCGAGACGACCGCGGCGGCGAGCGGCTCGGCCTTGCCGTGGCCGTATGGGTGGTCTTCGTCGGCGGGACGGGCGGCGATGCTCAGGCCCATCCACACTATCAGCGAAGAGAAAATATCTGCCGACGACTCAACGGCGTCGGCCACCAGCGCATTGGCGTGACCGACGATGCCCGCAAACAGCTTTACGAGCACCAGGACCGCATTTATCAGCAGGCCGGCCTGCGCCCAGCGGATACTCCGGCGGGTGGCGCTATCCACCGCAGCTGGCTCTAAAGGTCGGCTGTCTCCAACCGCTCGGCGGCCGCATTGATGCGCGACGCATAAGCCTCCGGATCCTCTCCGGGGACGCGAAGGGGAATCACGAAATCGGGATTCTCCGGCGGATTGGAGAAGGGGGTGTTCACAAAGAGGTCTCCGCCGCGGGCGATCACCCCCGCCTCGAAGCGATCGATGGCGGTCATCAGGTCGTCCAGCTGACCGCTGCTCTCGCGTCCAGTGAGGAGCACTCCCTTCTGTCGCAGTCGCCCAGCCAGCTCGAGCGCAGCTCCATCTCGCTCCTCGCGGCGATGCGGGTCGAGTGCCTCCTGCTGCTCCTCAAAGGATTCCTCTGTCATCCAGCCTCCGTGGTTTCGGGATTGCGAACATAACCTGCAAGTCCCGTGATACCCGTCGTGAAAGCTGCGACATTACATGAGTTCCGTCGAGGGCAGGTACAATGTCGCGAGCATTCGTAAAAGAAGATGCTGGGTGGGGCGATCCGGGGAAACGCTATTCTCTTCCCGCCCGCAGCGACCCCGGCTACGACCAGGCGGCGGCCGAGGCGTTGCTCGAGGGCGCGCGATCCGGCGACACGGGAAGCGCCGAGAGCGCAACTGGATACTACTGGGGCGAAAAAAAGCTGCGCCCCTTCGTGGAGGCGATTCGCGCGCGCGCTGAGCGCGAGGGAGACGAACGGCTCACGCAGCTCGCGGAGAGGTTTCTCCGCTAGCCGCCGTCAGAAAACCGCGGGCACCTCCGAGACTGAATAGGGGCGCGAAATCTCCCGCGCCGCCGCTCAGGCACCGCGACCACTTGCCGACCGGTTGGAGTGTTCGCTACATACAAGCGCCCACTCACCCTCGCCCGCCCGGAGAACTGATAGTGAATCCTCGCGCCCTTTGCCTGTTGGTTGGCGCCGCTCTTACGTCCCTCCCTCCGTCGTCCGCCACTTCACAACGTCGGCCGCTTCCCGGCCGGCCCGTTCCGGGCTCACCGACGTCATCGGGCGCACACGACAGCAGTGCGTTCGCCGCCCTTCGGTGGCGCGAGATCGGCCCGTTTCGAGGAGGACGCTCGGTCGCGGTAGCCGGCTCGAGCAAGCGCCCCAACGAGTACTACTTCGGAACGACCGGGGGCGGAGTCTTCAAGACGACCGACGGCGGAATCACATGGGCGCCGGTCACCGACAAATACTTCGGCGGCACGATCGGCGCGATCGGCATCAGCGAATCGAATCCCGACATCGTGTACGTCGGCGCCGGCGAGTACCCGATTCGCGGAAACGTGTCACACGGCGATGGAGTTTGGCGGACGAGTGACGCCGGAAAAACCTGGACGTCGATCGGCCTCGCCGACACACGGCAGATCTCGAGGGTGCGCGTCAATCCCACGAACCCGGACATCGTCTACGTCGGAGCCCAGGGACACGTCTTCGGCCCGAACGCCGAGCGCGGCGTTTACAAGACGACCGATGGGGGAAAGACGTGGAGAAAGATTCTCTACCGCAACGACTCCACCGGCGTCACCGATCTCGTGCTCGACCCCACTAATCCCGAAATCATCTACGCCGCCTTTTGGCAGGCGTGGCGGACGCCGTGGCAGCTGATCTCGGGCGGAGCGGGAAGCGGAATCTTCAAATCCACCGACGGCGGCGAGCACTGGACCGAGCTGACGCGGAACCCCGGCCTGCCTCAGGGAGTGATAGGCAACATCGGCCTGGCCGTCTCACCGAGCAGCTCGAATAAAGTCTGGGCGATTGTGGAAGCCGATTCCGGTGGAGTGTTTCGCTCTACCGACGGAGGGGCGACGTGGGCGCGAACCAATAGCGATCGCCGGCTGCGCCAGCGCGCGTGGTACTACACTCGCATTTTCGCGGATCCGAAGAACGACAAATCGGTGTACGTGCTCAACACCGGAATGTACCGGTCATCCGACGACGGCAAGACATTCCGGCCGATCCGGGTTCCCCATGGCGACAATCACGACCTGTGGATCGCCCCCAACGACGCGGAGAGGATGATCGAGTCGAACGACGGGGGCGCGAACGTGTCGTTCAATGGCGGGAAATCCTGGTCGGAGCAGGACCAGGCGACCGCGCAGTTCTACCATGTGGTCACCACCAATCATTTCCCGTATCGAGTCTGCGGCGCGCAGCAGGACAATTCGACGCTATGCGGCCCGAGCCGGAAGAGCGGCGGCATCGACATCAGCGACTGGTACGACGTCGGCGGCGGCGAGAGCGGTTACATCGCGGTGCGGGCCGACACGCCCGACATCGTTTTCGCCGGATCGTATGGCGGTCTCCTCACCAGAAAGGACATCAAAACCGGCTTCGAGCGGGACGTGAATCCGTGGCCCAACAATCCAATGGGGCACGATGCGGCCGACGCGAAGTATCGCTTTCAGTGGACCTACCCGATCGTGATCTCGCCGCACAATCCGGGACGGATGTACGTCGGGAGCAGCGTGATATTTCAGACGGACGACGAAGGGCAGACGTTCAAGCCGATCAGTCCCGACCTCACCCGGCACGACCCGCGCACGCTCGGCGCGTCAGGCGGCCCAATCACCAAAGACCAGACATCCGTCGAGTACTATGCGACCGTCTTCACGATCGCAGAATCGCCGCGCACCGCCGGCGTGATCTGGGCCGGCTCGGATGACGGACTGGTCAACGTCACGCGCGATGGTGGAAAGACCTGGAAGAACGTGACTCCGGCCGGCCTGCCGGAGTGGGCGCGCATCTCGATGATCGACGCGTCGAATTTCGCGCCGGGCACGGCGTATGTCGCGGCCAACCGGTACCAGCTCGACGACATGAAGCCGTACTTGTACAAGACCAACGACTACGGCGCGACGTGGACGCCGATCACGAACGGAATTCCCGCAACAGAGTTCACTCGCGTCTTGCGCGAGGACCCAGAGCGCGCGGGCCTCCTGTACGCGGGAACGGAGAGAGGGGTCTGGATATCGTTCGACGACGGCGCCAACTGGCAATCGCTGCGTCGCAACCTGCCGATCGTTCCAATTCACGATCTCGCCATCAAGGAAGGCGACCTGATCGCCGCGACGCACGGACGCTCGTTCTGGATTCTCGATGACCTCTCCGCGCTTCGTCAGATGAGTCCGGAGATCGCTCGTGCTCCCGCGCACCTGTTCAAGCCGCGTAAGGTCTATCGCGCCGGCTTTGGCGGTGGAGGCGGAACCGGCGCGGCGGGCGGACATCCCAGCGGCGCGAATCCTCCATCAGGCGGCGTCGTCTACTATTCGCTCGCGCAACCGCGCCAGCTGGTGACGATCGATTTCCTCGACCCGCAGGGAAAAATCATCCGCAGCTTCACCAGCCAGCAGGACCCGAAAGTCGCGGCTGATTCCGTTCGCGCCGACAGTGTTCGGTCGGCGCGCAACGACAGCTTGCGGCGCGCGGGCGTGACGCCCGACACCGCGGCCCGCGCCGAGGCGGGGGGCGAAGAAACGCCACCGGGCGAAGACGGCCCGGTGCGGCGGCCGCCTCCACCGCGGGTGGCCAACAAAGCCGGCCTCAACATGTTCGCCTGGAATTTGCGCTATCCTGATCCCTCCGTATTCGAAAACATGATTCTTTGGGCAGGCAGCATTTCAGGTCCGGTGATCCTGCCGGGAACGTACACCGTCCGCCTCAACGTGAACGGTCAGAGATACACGCAGCCTCTTACGATAGTGAAAGATCCGCGAAGCACCGCGACCGACGCCGATCTGAAGGAGCAATTCGACTTCCTCATGCGTATTCGCGATAAGACCAGCCAGGCAAACGATGCCGTTAAGACCATTCGCAACGTGAAAGCACAGCTTGCAGATCGCGCGAAGAAAATGCCGGCGGACAAGAGCGTCGCGTTTTCTCGCATCGCCGCGGACCTGTCGAACAGGCTCTCGGCGATCGAGGGCGAGATATATCAGGTCAGAAACCAATCGGGCCAGGACCCGCTCAATTACCCCATCAAACTGAACAACAAGATCGCGGCACTATCGGGCGTCGTTGGGGGAACCGATGCCAAACCGACGAGCCAGTCGTACACGGTGTTCAACGATCTCTCGTCGCAGCTGGACCGACAACTGTCGGCGCTGCGCGGCGCGCTCATCGTCCTCCCGTCGATCAACGCGACGCTGAAGGCAGCCGGCTTGCCGCCAATCGTGCCGAGTACCGAGGAAATCAAGCCTTCTCCTGCGAGCGTGCCGCCGGCGGCTGGCGCGGGCGAAAGCGAGGGAGAGAAATAATCTCGATGCGCGCGCGCATTCTGTTGATTCTGCTTGGCGCCGGTGCCGTGACGCTGAGCGGCGCGTGCAACGGCGACGCCGACCGGTCGGCCACGCGCATTCGCGTGATCGATTCCACTTACACCGAGTCGTGGCAACCGATGGAGGACACCGGAACTGTTTATCGGATTGAAGTTGTCTCTCCCCTTGGCGCGGACACGATCCGAAACGTCATTCCACCAGCGCCGATACTGGTGGGCGATAGTCTCGTCATCGGGCTCCTTCAGTTCTCAGAGGATTCGTCGACGCCGCAACGCCAGATCTTCCGCCTGCGCCTGGGAAAACACCGGATCGAAACGAGCCCCATACCCGACGACGTCTGGTCTTCGTACCAGGATCTGCTCGTTTCCCCGGATGGACGCTTCCTCGCTTATGTCGGCGAGGATACAACGCCGGCGAATCCCGGCACCTACGGAATCGTGCGCGATCTCAAGAGCGGCGCGATCGTGGTGAGGGGTCCCGGAGGTGGCGGATGCGATTGCGACGAAGACTTCAATCACGCTCGCTGGTTCGCTCCCGACAGCTTCGAAATCGCCGTCGTGCACAGCAACAGCGGCGGGGGGTGGCAGCGACTGTCCGGCAAGGCATCGGCGAGCCGGATTCACGTGGACACGCTGAGCGACGAACCGGACTGGCATTGAAAGATCCCACCCGCGCTTTTCTCCGCCACACGCTCGCCACCATCGCCTATCGAGCGGCGAAAGTCGAGCGTTTCGCTCCGCCCGGCTTTGGAAATTTCCAGCTCGGGAAGGCTGCTCGCACTCCCGTAGAGATCGTTGCGCACATGGCCGATCTGTTCGATTGGGGCCTCCGTATGGCGCAGGGAAAACCCGACTGGGTCCAATCCAAGCCGCAGGCGTGGAGAACGGAAGTAGCGAGGTTTCACGCGTCCCTTCTCGAGCTCGACCGGTACCTCGCGTCGGATGCGCCCCTGGGCACGACCGCCGAGGAATTGTTTCAGGGCCCGATTTCAGACGCGCTTACGCACATCGGTCAGATCGCGATATTGCGGCGGCAGGACGATTCGCCGGTGCGGTCCGAGGTCTATGCCAGGGCGGATATTGC
>DHJM01000066.1:39797-47328 GCA_002404335.1 Gemmatimonadales bacterium UBA4720 | reverse complement strand
AAGGAGCTGGTGCTTCTCCCCATCGAGGCGCCATCCACGGATTACGTGTGGCGCGCGGCCGACGGAACTGAATACGATACTGCTTCCCTCGCGGCGAAGTGCATCGCACTCCTGGAGGAGCAGATCTGAGCCATCGCCGTAGTGGGTGAACGCGGGTATGCGCCGAATTTTCGCCCGGAGGTTTTTCGTGAGGCGCTTAGTGGGTTTCGGGTTTGTGAATGTAGGAATGGCTCTCTTGTTAAGCGGTTGCAGCGCGCGCCCTCCGATTATCGAGGCCACGCCGAATGGCGCCGTAGTCCGCAACGCTCGCTGAGTAGATCCTCGACCTCGAGAGAGTAACGAAGACCGCAAGCCTACGTCGTTTGACGTATTTGGCGTCGGCCTCCTGCCATGCACCTTGATCTCTCCTGTGCAACTGGCACCGAAGATGGAGGTCACAATGAAGGCACTCGTCTGCATCCTGATTTCTACAGCGTGGATTTCGCCGTTGAGCGCTCAAGACAGCACCCGGGCGACGACTGACTCGGCATCAACTCAGGCGACGACGCTCTACCGTAATCCCCGTCGCGCTCTGATTCTCGGGAGCCTGATTCCCGGAGCAGGACATATCTACGCCGGAGAATACTGGCACGGGGTCATCACCTACGAAGGGACGGTCACAACGATAGGAATGGGTGTAATGACGTACATAGTCGACAAGTGCATGTTCAGTTTTCTGAACACAACCAAGTGCGACTCAGGTCCGGCATGGCCTCATCAGGCGCTCGGTGTGGCGGTTGTTGGACTCGGCCTCTGGGAGTGGGTATCGAGCGCTCGGGACGCCGCCCATGCCGCAGAACGCGCGAACGAACGACACCGCCGCAAAACGGCTCAGGCCAAGCCGATCATCGAGGCTCCGGTTGGGTCGCACGGCGACTGGCGCGCTGGCGTTGCGATCCCCTGGTAGGATTCCAGGTTGCACCTAACGGACTCGGCGATTGCCGATAACTTTTGAATTGCTCGCCGATCGCTTTCCCGCCTTCTCGGAGAGATGCAACGTGAAGAATCACTCGCGCGCAGTCGTTCTCGTTCTGTTCATGTCGGCTGCTGCCGGTGCGCAGTCCACGCCGCCCGCTCAACCGACCGCGGAACAAATTGCCCAGCGATTGGCGCAGGAGGGGCAACTCCACAACGATTGGGCGAACCTCCATAAATACCGCGAAGCGAACGCCAAACTCTCCCCGCCCGTGAACGACGAAAACCGCGTAGTCTTTTTCGGCAACTCGATCACCGAAGGATGGGCGCGCTACTTCCCCGTCATGTTCCCGGGCAAGCCGTACATCGGCCGCGGCATCAGCGGACAAACGACGCCCCAGATGCTCGTCCGCTTCCGGCAGGACGTGATCGACCTCAAACCAAAAGCCGTTGTGATCATGGCCGGCACCAACGACATCGCGGGCAACACCGGACCCTCGACGATCGAGATGATCGAGGACAACCTCGCCTCGATGGCGGAGCTGGCGAGCGCGAATGGAATTCGCCCAGTGCTTTCCTCGGTGCTTCCGGTTTACGACTATCCGTGGAAGCCGGGCTTGCAGCCGGCGCCGAAGATCATCGCGCTCAACAAGTGGATGAAGGACTACGCCCGCACGCACGGCGCGGTGTATCTCGACTACCACTCCGCCATGGCCGACGCGCGCGGGGGAATGCGGAGCGAGCTCGCGTCCGACGGCGTCCACCCGAACGAGGCGGGATACCGGATCATGGCACCGCTCGCGGAACAGGCAATCGCTGAAGCGCTGCGCGTCAAACGATAGTGCGCTGGGCAGAATTGAAAACGACGGGCGAGATGCGGCTCAGTTGAATCGCGTCGCCCTCCAGAGCCGCACACCAGCCGCCGCCAACATTCCGAGGGTCACGATCACCAGCCCGGCAGCCCACCCCCACGCGACCGCGAGCTGCGGCGCGCGGGCCATCAGCGCAAAACCGACGATCGTCGCCGTCGCCACGCTCACCACCAGCCAGTCTATCCACGTCCGCCCGCGAACGATCGAGCCCGCATCTTCGCCAGCGATTCGCGATCGCGTGTATTCAGGATCGACTCCGTAGCGCTCACCCTCGGTCGCGGCCGCCTTTTGCCAGCGCACGTGCTCACTCCTACTCACCGACGAAAGCGCGATGACCCCCGCGCCGACCGCCATCACGATCGAGCCGCCGATGACCTGCGCCAACACCGAATGGGAAGCGCCGCGCAGCTCGCCGAAAACGAGAATCCCCCACAACAATCCCCACAGCTGATTCGTGTTCGAGAGGGGAATGCCGCGCGTGATCCCCGCGTATTTGACGGCGTACTGCTGAAACAGATCTCCGACGACCCACACGAAACCGCCGGCCAAAAGCCAGAACAGCACGTGGCGCGCACCTGACAGCTGGCTCCAAAGCGGGCTCACGCCGCCCGAGTATGTGACCGCGAGCGCCGTCATCATCCCCAGCTCTCCAACTGTGAAGAACGTGATGAATGAGAGCGGGCTCATCCCTGTGAGATAGGCTTTGCGATAGGGGATATACATCGTTCCCCACAGCACCCCCGCGGCTAGCGCGGCGGCGACTCCACGAACCGCATCGCGCGCCGGCACCTGTGCGGCAGATGCAATCGCCAGCGCGGTCGCCCCGGCGAACATCAGCGCGGCGCCCCCGAGGACGCCGACCCAGCGGCGCCAATCCGCGCCCCGCAGCTCCTGGAAGAAGAGAATGCCCCAGAAGATTCCGAGCAAGCTGTTGCTGTTCCACAGCGGGAAAGCGATGCTGAGTCCGACATCGCGGACGGCAAAAATCGTGAGCGTATTCGCAACCGCCCACAGACAGCCCGCGAGCACCGCCCACACGATGAGGTGCGGCGCCTGGCGCAGATCCGCCGCGACGTACGACGTTCCCTGGATCAGGGCCGGCAGCGTCCACCGCGCCAGAAAAACACCGATCACCATGCTGAGCGAAATCACAACCGGCGAGAGTCCGAGCGTCACCAGCTTGGTCGGCGCTTCGGCGGCGCCGAGCCACGCTCCGGCTGTAAGTCCACAGAGCATCCCCACGCTCTGAAGAGTGCGGAGACGACGAGCGTCCAGCGCGCCCGGTTCCGCGGCGACGGGAGACTCCTCAGACCTGATCGTGCTCAAGAAATCCAGCGCAGCACGAGAAGTCCGGCGGCGAGCACCGCCACCGGCACCCAGAATTGCACGTCACGCAGCACCAGACCCAGCCAGCTACCCGAGCGCTGCTCGCGGCGATTGTCGCTCATTGGCCTCCTTGGCGGTCGGCGGGCAATACTGGTCAGGACTGGCGCCATCGCGCAAGAGCCGATCACATTGAATCGCCACCATCATTCAGGGAGCTCCATTGAGTAACAAGGAAGATTGGCGCGCGATCGTCGCCTCATCGCTGAATTGGGAGCAGGCGCACTCCTCACTGGAGAACGCGATCAGGGGACTTCCCCCAGAGCTCCGCGGCAGGCGACCGACCGGTTTCCCGCACTCGGTGTGGGAGCTGCTCGAGCACATTCGAATCACCCAGCACGACCTGCTCGATTTCGTCGTGAATCCGGACTACGAGGAAAAGCTCAAATGGCCGGACGGCTATTGGCCGCCCGCCGCTGCCCCAGCGACCGAGAAGGCGTGGAACGAGAGCGTCTCCGGATGGAAGAAGGATCGAATGGCGCTCGAGCGCTTCACCACCGAGAGCAAGCTGGATCTCACGACGAAGATCCCCCGCGGAACTGGACAGACCTATCTGCGAACGGTCCTCGTCGCCGTCACCCACGCTTCCTACCATCTCGCGCAGATCATCACCGTCCGACAACTTCTCGGAGCATGGCCGCCGCCCAAGGCCAAGTAGGTGCGCAGAAAGGCGAGGACTCCACGGACACCGACACAACGGGCGCCGACGGCAAAATCGGCCCCTGACCTCCTCGTGCTGTCGCGCGAGGAGGCCGAGCGCTACGAGCCGGGCCTGAAAGAGATCTGCATCTCGATCTCGGACCCGGACGCCGAGCCCGCCGGCGTCTCGGCGCAATTCGTGGCAGTGTTGAGGCTCCATTTCGACGACATCACGGAACGCTACGAGCAATCCGACATTCTGTTCGCGGCGGACCACGCGCGCGCGATCACCGAGTTTCTCGACAAATGGCCCGACNNNCGACCACAAACACCAATCCCCGGAGATCGACATAATGCCTCGCGCCACCGGACTCTTCGACGTATCGCTAAAGCCGTTGCCGATGGACAACGACCCCGGTACCCAGCTGCTGGGGAGGATGTCGATCGACAAGCAATTCCACGGCGACCTGAATGGCGCCAGCAAGGGTCAAATGCTTACCGGCGGCACGATCATCAAGAATTCCGCTGGCTACGTCGCCATTGAATTGGTGACCGGATCACTCAAGGGCCGGAAGGGGTCGTTCATCCTTCAGCACACGGGGGCGATGAATCGCGGAGAGCCATCTCTGGTGATCACCGTTGTCCCCGATTCCGGAACTGATCAGTTGGAGGGGCTCAAGGGCACGATGAAAATCGACATCAACGCTGGCAAACATTCGTACGAACTCGACTATGTGCTCGCGAATTTCCCCTGAGGCGTGACGTTTTACTGCTATGACAACCTTTTCGAATTAGGAGGTCCAGAACAACCTTTTGAAACCCGGGAGCGTCAAAGTCGTAGTGCGGAGACATAGGTAGGGTTTTTCTCCCTACGGACCGATATTCTCGACGCCCCACTTTTTTCTGAGAGCTGGCCCCATGAAGCGCATCCTGTTCGCGTTACTCGCTCTCCTCGTAAACCTCGCCGCGGTCTCACTTCCGGCACAGAACCCAACCCAGGCCAGACCAGCGGGACCACCTCCGTCAGGCAATGGCGAAGTGCAGGGCACCATTGTGGATACGGCTGCCAAGACTCCGCTTGCCCGCGCCTCTATCACCGTCCGCAACGCGAAGGACTCGGCTCTCGTGGCCGGAGCGCTCGCGGCCGCCGACGGCGGATTTCGAATTCAGGGGCTCCGGTCCGGCAAGTATTACCTGCGCGCGGCTTCCATCGGTTACGGGCCGCGTAACGTCGCGTTCACGATCACCGATTCCGTGCCACGTGCCGCCCTCGACCCGATTCAGCTCACACGCATTTCCGTGACGTTGCAAAGCGTCCAGGTGCAGGGCGAGAAACCAGCAGTCGTGATCGAGCCCGATCGCAACACCTATCGCGCGAAAGAAATCGCGCCGGCCGCATCGAACGCGAGCGAGGTCCTGGCGGCGACTCCTTCGGTCGAAGTCGATGGCGATGGCAAGGTCAGTCTGCGTGGGAACGAGAACGTCGCAGTGCAGATCAACGGGCGTCCGACCCCGATCACCGGCGCCCAGCTCTCCGCCTACCTCAAGCAGATTCCGGCGAACATCGTCGAGCGCATCGAAGTGGTGCCGAATCCATCCGCCAAGTACGACCCGGAAGGGATGGCGGGCATCATTAATATCGTCCTCAAGGCGAACACCGATCTCGGCCTGAGCGCCGGACTCAATACCGGATTTGCCACGCCGAGCCGCTTCAATACCGGCACGAACCTCGGCTACCAGAGCGGTCCCGTGACGCTGTTCGGCACCTACGGCTTCAATGCCGACGATCGCGCGATAGTCGGAATCAACGACCGGCTTCGCTACGATCCAGTTGGCTCGCCGTTGTCGTACACGAATCAGGATATCGATGGCAGAACCATCAACGCTGGTCACAACTTCACGGGCAACATCGACTACAAGCTGACCGACAAGGATGTCATCTCCAACTCGCTGACGCTCAACCGCAGACATTCCAACGACGGCGCTCTCGCCGGCTACACCGAGCTCGATGCGACCCAGGCGTTGCTCGACCGATACGTGATGGATCGCAACGACAAGGCAAGAGGGCTCGTGTTCGACAATTCACTTTCGATCAAGCACACGATCGAGCCGCGCAAGCACGAGCTCTCGGCGGAGGTGCGCTTCAACCGCTCGAGAGACGAAGACAACACCCTGCTGTGGCGGGAGCCACAGAACCCCGACGGCACGAGCTCGGGTCCAGCGACGCAGGGCGAGATCGACGGGACGAGCGCGCTGACACGTCAGCTCACAATGCAGACGGATTACACCCGCCCGCTTACCGCTAGCACGAAGCTGGAGAGTGGCCTCAAGGAAACGGGCCGCTGGCTCGACCGCGATTTCCTCGTCTTCAAGGACGACCTCGGCAACGGCAATTGGGTTCCGAGCAATTTGAGCAACACATTCCAGTTCGACGAACATGTGCACGCGGGCTACGGCGTGCTCAGCCAGAGCGTCGGCAAGTTCGACCTGCAGGCGGGACTACGCGCTGAATGGGCGAACCGGAACTTCGATCTCTCCGGCGCGCAGAGTATTCCGTACAACTACCACAGCCTGTTCCCGAGCGGCGTCATCATGTACAAGCCGGGGGAGCAGAGTCAGATAAAATTCAGTTACTCGCGACGTATTCGGAGACCGGGAAGCCAGGAGCTGAATCCATTCCCCGTGTTCTTCGACCAGCAGAATGTGTTGATCGGGAATCCACGCCTTAATCCAGAGTACACGGACGCCTTCGAGTTCAGTATGAGCAAGTCGGGACAACTCGGATCGCTGCAGCTGTCACCGTTCTATCGTCACACAACGGACGTCATTCGCGTCAACATCAACACTGCCGACACCGTCGACGGGCGTGAAGTGACATCGGTAAACTTCCAGAATCTCGACAAGGCGAATTCGTGGGGCACCGATCTTAACGGCAACCTGCGGCTTGGCCCCAAACTCAGTGCGTTGGCGGGGTTCAACATCTTCAAGATGGTGACCGACGGCGGCTCGCAGTCGGCGCTCCAATCGAACGCAGTGACCTGGTCCTATCGCCTCAACGCCACTACACAGTTGAGTCCTACGGTGACACTCCAGGCGAACTACTTCTACCGCGCGCCGGTCAATATCGAGAAAGGACGCTTCTCCTCGATGCAGATGACCAACATCACGCTCCGCAAGAAGATCGATGGGGACAACATGAGCGTCGCAGTGCGCTTCGCGGATCCGTTCGACACGATGCATTTCCGGATCACGGCCGGCGATAGCAATCTGCAGCAGATCACGGACAGACACTTCGGTGTAAAGGCGACGTACGTGACGTTCCAGTGGAATTACGGAAAGCCGCCGAAGGTGCGCCTGCCCCAACAGGACCAACCTCCGCCGTCGGTGTTCCCGTAGTCGGGTAGAATTCAGAACCAGCAGTAAAGAAAGTCGCAGCCAGGTATTACGTCTGGCTGCGACCTTTTGCATTCCGGCCACGGTTTGCGTTCGTCGGGCCGGAATACCTCCGCCTCTGGACGCAACCCGCACATTGCCATACATTTAGCTATGGCAACCACAACTCGGCCATCGAGTAAGCCCGCCTCTCCGGCAAAAGCCGGAAGCGGGCTTTCGCGCATCAAGGCCTCGGCGGCCGCCGAAGAAGGACTCCCCCGGGTCAGAAATGATGTCGTTCTGACCTTCGA
>DHJM01000066.1:39632-39757 GCA_002404335.1 Gemmatimonadales bacterium UBA4720 | reverse complement strand
CCCCTCGCTTCCGCCGCCATGGACACGGTTACCGAGTCCGACATGGCAATGGCGATGGCCAGAGCGGGTGGAATCGGCGTCATTCACAAGAACATGTCGATCGATCGGCAGGCCGCCGAGGTTGA
>DHJM01000066.1:39410-39550 GCA_002404335.1 Gemmatimonadales bacterium UBA4720 | reverse complement strand
GACAGGCTCGTTGGAATCATCACCAATCGCGACCTCCAGTTCGAGCGCAACCTCGATCGTCCGCTTCGCGAAGCGATGACGTCGAAGAACCTCGTTACGGCTCCCGTCGGCACCACGCTCGACGAGGCCGAAGCAATACT
>DHJM01000066.1:39200-39337 GCA_002404335.1 Gemmatimonadales bacterium UBA4720 | reverse complement strand
AATGATGTCGTTCTGACCTTCGACGACGTGCTGCTGACGCCTCGTCATTCGCTCGTTCACCCGAAGGACGTGAATACGAGCTCGCTGTTCACCCGCGGCATCCCGCTCAATGTCCCCCTCGCTTCCGCCGCCATGGA
>DHJM01000066.1:30023-39150 GCA_002404335.1 Gemmatimonadales bacterium UBA4720 | reverse complement strand
GGCGCCGCGAATTATCGCGACAGAGCGAGGGCGCTGGTGGACGCCGGGGTCGACGTCCTGATCGTAGACACCGCGCACGGGCACTCCGAGGGAGTACTCGAGGCGACATCGGTGGTTCGCGAGCTGTTTCCTGATGTACAGCTCGTTGCCGGCAACATCGCGACCCGCGCGGGCGCGCGCGCACTGGTGGAGCGAGGTGTCGACGCGGTCAAAGTCGGCGTCGGACCCGGCTCCATTTGCACAACGCGCATCGTCACCGGCGTCGGGGTTCCACAGCTCACCGCAATTTTCGATGCGGTCGAGGGCGCGGGTGACATTCCGGTGATCGCCGACGGTGGAATCAAATACTCGGGCGACATCGTGAAAGCGCTGGCAGCGGGCGCGTCCAGCGTGATGATGGGATCGATGCTCGCGGGCACCGAGGAGAGTCCTGGTGAATCGCTCCTCCTCGAGGGCCGCCGCTTCAAGATGATTCGCGGCATGGGCAGTTTGTCCGCGATGCAGGATGGAAGCGCCGACCGGTATTTTCAGGAAGGCGAGATGTCAGCCAAGAAGCTCGTACCCGAAGGAATCGAGGGGCGCGTTCCATACAAGGGCCCCGTGAGCGACGTGCTGTTCCAGATGGTGGGCGGCCTCCGCAGCGGCATGGGATACGTCGGATGCGGCGACATCGAACAGCTCCGCACCGAATCGCAGTTCGTCCGGATCACCGCCGCCGGACTCCGCGAATCCCATCCCCACGACGTCACTATAACGCGCGAGTCGCCCAACTACTCGCTGTAGGTTTCCTTGACATTGCTTCACGCGTCAACACAACTTCTGGCGCCCCTGCAGTGTCGAATGTTTCAGAGTCCCGGCGTCACACTACCCACGCTTTCGGAGTTTCTCTAATGGGCTTATGGACGAAGAAGAGCATCGCTGTCCTGCAGGCTGAGGCGGCGGGCGAATCCACGGAGCACTCGCTCCGACGCGCGCTCGGCGCGCTGAACCTCACGACGCTGGGCATCGGCGCGATCATCGGCGCCGGCATTTTCGTGCTGACCGGCACCGCCGCGGCGAGGTACGCGGGACCGGCAATCGTCCTCTCGTTTATTGTGTCCGGATTTGGATGCCTTTTCGCCGGCCTCTGCTACGCCGAGTTCGCGAGCATGATTCCGATCGCCGGGAGCGCATACACCTATGGCTACGCGACGCTCGGCGAATTCATCGCCTGGATCATCGGCTGGGACCTGATCCTCGAATATCTGTTCGGCGCTTCCACTGTTGCGGTAGGCTGGTCGGGATACTTCTCGGCGTTCATGGAGCAACTCAACATACATCTGCCTAAAGCGTTCACGAGCGCGCCGTTCTATTACGCCGACGCGAACGAATTCGATCCGATTACGAAAGTTCTCCTTCACCCTGCAGGGCTCTCTCACACCGGCGCCATCGTCAACCTGCCTGCGATCGTGCTCATCGCGCTCATGTCTACGCTGCTCGTCATCGGCATCAAGGAGTCGGCGAGCTTCAATAACTTCATAGTGATTCTCAAGATCGCGATCGTGCTGCTGGTGATCGGATTCGGGTTCATGTACGTGAACCAGGCCAACTGGCATCCGTTCATTCCCCCCAATACCGGTGAATACGGTCACTATGGCTGGAGCGGAATCGTGCGTGGCGCGGCCGTCGTGTTCTTCGCCTATATAGGATTCGACGCGGTGTCTACCGCGGCGCAGGAGGCAAAAAACCCGCAGCGAGACATGCCGATAGGAATTCTCGGATCTCTCGCGATATGCACGGTGCTTTACATCCTGATGTCGCTCGTCATGACCGGATTGGCGCACTACACCGACCTGGATGTTCCGCACCCAGTGTTCGTCGCAATCGAGAAGGCAGGTCCCGCGCTCCACTGGCTTGGAGGGATCATCAACATCGGCGCAATCGCCGGGCTCGCGTCCGTCGTACTCGTGATGCTGATGGCGCAGCCGCGAATCTTCTATTCGATGGCTCGCGACGGATTGCTCCCGCCCGTGTTCGGAAAGGTTCATCCGCGCTTCAAAACGCCATACGTGACGACGATCCTCACAGGCATCGTTGCCGCCGTCGTAGCTGGACTGTTCCCGATCGGATTACTCGGCGAGCTGGTGTCGATAGGCACGTTGCTGGCGTTCGTAATCGTCTGCGGCGGCATCATCATGCTCCGCTACAAGTCGCCGAACCTCGCGCGCCCATTCCGTACGCCGCTCGTCCCGCTGGTCCCGATTCTCGGAATCCTGATTTGCGGCTACATGATGGCGAGTCTGCCGTGGGCAACATGGGAGCGGCTGATCGTCTGGATGATCATCGGGCTGGTGATCTACTTCCTCTACAGCAGATCGCACTCGAAGCTGGCCCGCGCGGAAGGCAGTGCTTGACCTTCTAAGCGTCCCCCAGCAGCGACGGGAGTCGATCGAGCGTCTCGCGCAGGAGCTTCGCGCGGGACGCTCTGTCGCAATGTCTACTCACATCAATGCGGACGGCGACGGCTGCGGTTCCGAGACGGCGCTGTCGCGGCTGCTCGGTCAGATGGGAATCCGGTCGAAGATCGTCAACCCCACGCCCTGGCCGGAGATGTACAAGTTCCTCCTCGGCGTTGACGTTAAGGACGCGAGCGACCAGGGCGCGAAGGGTCTCAAGGAAGCCGATGTTCTCGTAGTGCTCGATATCTCCGATGTGAAGCGGCTCGGCGTTCTGGCCGAGGCTGTGCGCAGGCTCACGATTCCCAAGCTCGTGATCGATCACCACCTGCCGAGCGACGAGCCGCCCAGCACCTTGATGGTGGCCGACACGACGGCGTGCGCGACGGGTGAGCTGATCTACGATTTCGCCACCGTTCTGGGTCTCAAGGTGACGCCGGACATCGCGCGGGCGTTGTACGTCGCGCTGCTCACCGACACGGGCGGATTCCGGTTCAGCAACACCACGGCGCGTTGCTTGAGCATCGCGGGGCAGCTGATCGCGTCGGGCGTCGAGCCGGAGGAGATGTACGGACGGCTCTACGCATCGATGCCGGTCGGAAGGCTGCATCTGCTGCGCGATGCGCTGGCGACCCTGGAAGTCGATCCGGAGTACGGAATCTCCTGGATCTCCGTCGCCGCCGGCGCTGCCGAGCAATACGGGCTCCGGTCGGAGGATCTGGAGGGTATTGCGGAGCACCCGCGCTCCATTGGCGGAACGCGGCTCGCGGTCTTCTTCCGCGATCTGGGCCACGATAAGGTGAAGGTCTCCTTTCGGAGCACCGGCGATGTCGACGTGAACAAGTTTGCCAAACAATTCGCCGGCGGCGGTCATGCGCGGGCGGCTGGCGCTCTCATCGAAGGGAATCTCGAGGTCGTGCGCCGCAAGGTTATCGCCGCCGCCCGGGAATTCCTGAGCGCGGAGGACAAGGCAGGGGTCGCCTGAGCGCAAGCCCGTAGCAACCGCGCCGCGCGCCCTCTAACTTGCGCTCATGAGCGTTCTCCGCCGCAAACGATCCCGCCCGCAGAAAGATGTCGAGCACCACATCCGTCTCGAGCTCGTCGAGATTCTGCCGATCCTGAGAATCGAGCAGTGCGCGATCGAGCTCCAGTCATTCGATCCGGCAACAGGCACAGCCGTACTGTTGATCAGGGGCGGATGCGCGGAATGCGATTGCTCGCCCGCCACCTTCATTCGGGGGATCGAGACGCAGCTAAAGCTCAAGGTCTCCGAGCTGACGGCCGTCCTCGCCACGGAAGAGTCGAGCGGGTGACCCGCAATCTTCAGGAGCGCGTTACGGACGCTCTTTCGCGCATCCGGAACAACCGCGTCGGCACCAACGTGCTCGAAGCAGAAATGATTCGCGACATTGCGACCACCACCGATGGCAAGGTACGGCTGAGTCTTTTCCTCACGCCTGACGACGACGCCACCGTCGTGCGCGAAGTCAGACAAACGCTCCAGCAAGTTCCTGGTGTGACCGACGTTCGCGTCGATGTGAAGGACGCCTCGCAGGCGAGCAAGCCGGCTCCTCCCGCCCCGAAGAGTGCCGCATCGCGAACGCTCCCCGTCATCGGACAGGAAACGCAGTCGCAGCGGGCCGCGGTCCCCGCGCCCACGCCCATCGCGTATCCGAACCTCGGCAAGGTCATCGCCATCTCCAGCGGCAAGGGAGGCGTCGGAAAATCCACGGTCGCTTCCAACCTGGCCATCGCCCTCGTCAAACAGGGCGCGCGCGTCGGCCTCATGGACGCGGATATCTACGGACCGAACATCCCGCGCATGATGGGCGTCAACGCCCCACCGCCGGTCGAGAACGAAAAGATCATTCCGCTCCAGGCGCACGGCGTCAAAATCATGAGCCTCGGCTTCATGATCGAGCGCGACCAGCCGGCGATCTGGCGCGGGCCGATCATCATGAAAATCATTACCCAGTTTCTGCGCGACGTGCAGTGGGGCGAGCTGGATTATTTCCTGGTCGACATGCCGCCCGGCACCGGAGACGCGCAGCTCTCGCTCGTGCAGGCGACAATGGTGCACGGCGCCATCATCGTGACCACGCCGCAGGAGGTCGCGTCAGGCGACGCGCTGCGAGGCGCCAAGATGTTCGAGCGCGTGGCAGTCCCGGTCCTCGGCGTCGTCGAGAACATGAGCTACTTCATCTGTCCACACTGCAGTACGAAGCACAGGATCTTCGGCAGCGGCGGAGGGAAGCGGCTCGCCGACGAGCTCGACGTCCCGCTACTTGGCCAGATTCCTTTTTTCGGGGGAGTTCTGGAAGGCGGCGATCGCGGAGAGCCGATCGTTGTCAGCGAGCCGCAGACGCCCGCGGCAGAGGCGCTATTCGAGCTTGCCGCACGGCTGAAAGGACTGCTCTAGACAGCTACTGCGTTCTTCCTGGGTCTGGAGCGCCACCAGGAGAGGATCACCGCGCCGAACCCGGTAGCGACCGCAACGAACGTCACCGAGAACGCGAGCATTCGAAGTATCGAGCCGAGAATCGGGAACCACGTGAAGGCCGCGGCGACGATCCACAGGGTGCTGAAGGCAAGAATGCCCGTGAAGAGGAACTGCAGCTCCTGCCCGGCGGGAGTCTCCGCATCTCTCTTTCCCGCGATCGCAATTCCGGTCACCTGGGCAACTGCCAGGAAGCCGAGTATCCCGATTCCGGAGACGGCGACGAGGAAGGCCCCGACACCGATCGGGATGAAGAACACTCCAATAATCGTGATAGCCAAGGCTATGACGAGCGCGACGAGAGCTGGAATCGATGCGAGTCCGCCGATCACTCCGGTGAGGAGGGCGCGGCCGGTCTCGTTGGTCACGACCTCGACGGCGCGCTTGAAGTAGTCACGCATGAAGAAGAGGACGAACGTTCCGACGAGAAGCAGAACCACGAGCCAGAGAAAGGCCGCGACGAGCGAGCCGAGTGTAGTCCGCGGCCGCCCACCGAAGCTTACAGTCGACCGGTTGTGTGTAGCGCCGACGTCCTTGATGACGCCAAGGATCGAACCGCCTTCGTTGCGGACATGTCCCATCAGGGCGACGGCTCCGCCGCGAACCCTTCCGCCTTCGTGGACGATGACGTCACCCAGAATCGCGGTCGCCGCGCCGTCCACGTTTCCATAGACGTCGAGGTTTCCGCGGACAACCATCACCGAGCCGGATGTCGTGGTGCCGGCCGGGACGGTGAGGTCACCAGTCGTCACCTGTGCGTACCCTCTGAATCCGGAAAATCTTACGCCATCACCTCGCTGAGCGTGCGCATCCTGCACGGCCACGGCCGCAACCACTAGAGAGACACCGAGCAGGATGGATTTCATTTACGCTGCCTTGCGTTTGGCGATTTGAGCCGCGGTGCGGATCGCGGCATATCCGCCGAACAATCCGACCACTAGCGTCATGTAGAGAACGACGGCCTGAAGCGAGCCGGCCTGGAGGTAAGCGATTGCCGAAGGTCCGAGCACCATGGCGCCGATCTCTGAACCGACCGCCGCGATAGCGAATGCATATTGAACCGAAGCGGCGCTCAGGATCGCGGTTAGGACGTCGATCTCGAAGAACATGAATGCGGCGGCGGCAATGAGGGCGACGCCGGTCACGGCCGTGCCAGTTGCCCTCACGATGCCCATGGAGCGACGCCGGACGACCGGCCGCTGTCCACCCTGTTGCAGCTCCAGATGCCTGGAGGCTCTCATGGGGGCCGCAACCTCGGCTGGCTGCAGGCGGTCTATCCTGGCGACCACGCGATCGGCGAACCCCCGGGATGGCGACAAATACGGCAGTCGCTGTAGCTCCGCCGCAATGGGAACAAAGTCTTCGGGGAAATCGTGCTCTATCATGGGTTCCTCACGTGATGACCTACGGTTTCGATACGGGTCAGGTTTCAGCTTTTTTTCAGGTTATTTTTGGGTCTTTTTTCGGCCATTTTGTGGGTCGAAAACCACGGGTTCCAAGGGTCATCTCAGGTCCCCCAGATACTCTCTCAGCTCCTGCCGTGCCCGGTGGATGTAGGTCTTCACGGTTCCGAGCGGCAGCTTCACAATTTCCGCGATCTCGTCGTACGAATAGTCCTCTACGTGCCGCAGGATGATGCAGGCGCGATACTCGGGCCGCAGCCGCGCGATTGCCTTTTCGATCGATGCGCCCAGCTCCTTCGATTCGAGCTCCTCGAGTGGGGATTCGCCGCCGCTCGTCACCGTCACCGAGGTCGCGCGCGCACGCTCGGCTGTTACCGCGTCGGGAGATCCTTCGATGCTGATAGTGTCGAGCTGACGGCGGCGGAGATGATCGATCGTGATGTTGTTCGCGATCTTGAACAGCCAGCTCGAGAATTTGAATTCGGGCCGGTATCGGTCGATGTGGTTCAATACCTTGATGAAGGTTTCCTGCGCGAGGTCCTCGGCGGTCTCATTGTCGCGCACCATGCGGTATATGAGCGAGAACACGGGTCGCTCATAGCGCTTGATCAGCTCGCGATAGGCGTCCTCGCGCCCTTCCTGGGCGAAGACGACCACCTGCTGGTCGGATACGTCGGTGTAGGACCTTGATGGCATGTTTGGGAGGCGCGGGAAAGATAGCTTGCCCCGCGCACCGTTGCCGGGCAACTTTCGAAGGATGCTGGCCACCGACATAGACAGGGCGACTGCCAGTGCCGCCGCTGCCGGTGGCGCTGAGAAGCGCGCGTACGTGCAGCGGATCTTCTCCGAGATCGCCCCGCGCTACGATCTCCTCAATCACGTACTGAGCCTCAACATCGACCGCCGATGGCGTCGCATGGCTATCGCCTCGCTTGGCGTCGAACGGGATCAGGGGGGACGATATCTCGACCTCTGCGCTGGCACGATGGATGTCGCCTCGGAGATTTCGAATTTGCCCGGCTTCCGCGGTCTGGTTATAGGCGCTGACTTCGCGGAGCCAATGCTGAAGGCAGGAGCGGCCAAGGTGAAGAGCGCCCGAATTGCGCCCGTGACCGCCGATGCAATTCAGCTTCCACTACCGTCGGGGCAGCTCGCGGGCGCGATCGTGGCGTTCGGGATCAGGAACGTTGCCGGTCTCGAAGCAGCTCTGAAGGAAGTCTTTCGAGTGATTGCTCCCGGCGGCCGTTTCGTGATCCTCGAGTTCTCGACGCCGCGCCTGCGCATCGTGCGCGCGCTCTACCAGGCGTACTTTCACCACGTGCTGCCCTTGATCGGCGGTTTGGTCAGCGGACACCGCACGGCGTATCACTACCTCCCGCGATCGGTTGCGAATTTTCCCGTCGAAGAGGAGCTCGCAAAAAAGTTGGAGAATGCCGGATTCAAGAGAGTGACGTGGTCGAGCCTGTCGTTTGGAGTCGCGGCGATCCACGTCGGAGAACGTCCCAACAGTTCCATTGGAGCCAGGTGAGCCTCGATAACATCTCGCAGTTCCTGTCCGCCATCGATCGCGCCGGAGAGATGGCGCGTGTTCGTGAGCCCGTGAAAGCGCGTCTCGAGCTGTGCGAGATCGCGGATCGCGTAATGAAACAGCCCCGCGGGGGCAGTGCTCTTTACTTCGAAAACGTGATTCTCGATTCTGGCGAGCGGTCGCAGTATCCCGTCGTCATCAACCTCTTCGGCTCGATGCGGAGAATGTCCCTCTCGCTCGGCGTGGACGATCTCGACGAGATCGGCTCGCGCATCACCGAGATGCTCGATCTCAAGGTGCCGGAGGGCATCATGGGCAAGCTGTCGATGCTTCCGCGGCTGCTCGAGCTCGGAAAGTTTCCGCCGCGCGTTCGGAGCGGCAAGCCGGCGTGCCAGGAAGTGGTGTTGAAGGGCGACGAGGTGGATCTGTCGAAGCTGCCGATCATCACTTGCTGGCCCGAAGACGGCGGACCTTACATCACACTGCCAATGGTGATCTCGAAGGATCCGAAGCGCGGCATCCGCAACGTTGGCATGTACCGCGTGCAGGTGCTGGGCCCGCGCACGCTGGCAATGCACTGGCAGCGGCACAAGGTCGGGGCGGCACACTGGCGCGAGATGGCTGAGAAGGGAGAGCGGATGCCAGTGGTCATCGCGATCGGGGCGGATCCGGCGTCGGTCTATTCGGCGTCGGCACCCCTGCCACCAACGATCGACGAATTCCTGTTCGCGGGATTTCTGCGCAAGCGTCCCGTGAGTCTCGCGAAGGCGGTCACGTGTGATCTGGAAGTCCCTGCCGAAGCCGAGTTCGTGATCGAGGGTTACATCGATCCCTCGGAGCCGCTCGTGGTCGAGGGGCCGTTCGGAGATCACACCGGATTCTATTCCGAGGCCGACTTATATCCTCAGGTGCACGTGACGGCGCTGACGATGCGGCGTTCGCCCGTCTATGCCACCACGATTGTCGGACGGCCCCCGATGGAGGACTACTACCTCGGACACGCGACAGAGCGGATCTTCCTGCCGCTGCTCAAGCTGACGATCCCGGAGATCGTTGACTACCACATGCCAGCCGAGGGGATTTTTCACAACCTCGTGTTCGTGTCGATCGACAAGCAGTATCCCGGTCAGGCGTACAAGGTGATGAACGCAATGTGGGGACAGGGGCTCATGTCGCTGGCGAAGGTGATCGTCGTGCTGGATAAAGAGGTCGATGTCCGGAATGTTCAGGAGGCGTGGTGGGTTGCGCTCAACCACATCGATCC
>DHJM01000066.1:11445-29928 GCA_002404335.1 Gemmatimonadales bacterium UBA4720 | reverse complement strand
TACGGGTCCAAGATGGGAATCGACGCCACGCGGAAGTGGCCGGAGGAGGGATTCACGCGCAACTGGCCGAAGCTGATCGAGATGGACGTCGAGACGAAGAAGCAGGTCGATGAGATGTGGGCGAAGCTTGGCCTCGGTTCGAACGAGAAACCGACAAAAAGAAAAGGCCAATGACGCCCGGTAAGGATCCGTTGACGTCGGCAACCGGGCGCGAAGGGCAAACGTTCCGCGGCCAGGGACTGCTGCTCCGTCACGCGAATCTCGTTCGCCTGCCGCACACGATATTCGCGCTGCCGTTCGCGCTCGTCGGAGTGGTGCTGGCGAGCTACATCGCGCCGATTACGCCGAACGATGTGATCTGGGTCGTCGTCGCGTTCACGACGGCGCGATTCGCGGCGATGGGGTTCAACAGGATCGTCGATCGCGAGATCGACGCGCGCAATCCGCGCACGCGGTTTCGCGAGATACCTGCGGGAACGATGGGCGTGCGCGAGGCGAGCGTTGGGGTTGTGATCGCGTCCGCGGTGTTCTTCGTGGCTGCGTGGCAGCTCAACATGCTTTGCCTCATTCTCTCCCCGCTCGCGCTCGCGTGGGTGCTGCTCTACAGCTACACCAAGCGGTTCACGCGCTGGTCGCATCTGGTGCTGGGCGTCGGTCTGTCGATCGCACCGGTCGGCGGGTATCTCGCGATCACGGGCCACTGGAGCGATCCGTGGTGGATGCTCATCGCGCTGGCGATCGCCGTCGCGACGTGGGTGGGCGGCTTCGACATCTTGTACGCCCTACAGGACGTCTCGTTTGATCGTGAGAACGGGCTCTATTCGGTCCCGTCTTCTTTCGGGGAAGCGAACGCGCTCGGCATCGCGCGTATACTGCACTTTGTGACGGTTGCCGCTCTGGCCGTCGGGGGATTGGGCGCCGGAGCGGGAATCCTTTATTACGCGGGCGTTGTTGTAGCGGGGCTACTGCTGCTGTACGAGCACTCGCTGGTCAAACCGAATGATTTCTCGCGGCTCGATGCCGCGTTCTTCACGATGAACGGCGTCATCAGCATCGTATTCCTCGGATTTGTGTTCGCCGAGCGGCTGCTGAGATGAGCGGTACTCCGCCGATCGTGGTGGGAATAACCGGCGCATCGGGAGCGCCCTATGCGGTGAGACTGCTGCAGCAGCTGGTCGCTGCGCACCGGCCGGTATCGCTGATCGTGTCGAAGTATGGAATGCGACTGCTCGAGACCGAATCCGGAATCGGCTCGATCGACGCGCTCCGCGACTTTGTAGGAAAGCATGACTGGGATTCGTGCATTGAGACTTTCTCCAACGAAGACAGAGGCGCGCGACCAGCTTCCGGCTCAGCGCTCACAGCGGGGATGATCGTGTGCCCGTGTTCGATGGGGACCTTATCGGCGATTGCGGTCGGTGCATCACGCTCGCTGATCGAGCGAGCGGCCGACGTCACTCTGAAAGAACGTCGAAAACTCATTCTTGTCCCGCGCGAGACTCCGCTCAGCGCGATACATCTTGGCAACATGCTGCGGCTCACGCGCGCGGGGGCTGTCGTGATGCCTGCGTCGCCTGGCTTCTATCACCGGCCGAAGCAGGTGTCGGATCTGGTGGACTTCGTGGTCGCAAGAATGCTCGACCAGCTGGGAGTGGAGCAGACCCTCGTAAAACGCTGGGAAGGCGAGACGAAATAGCCGCAAGCTCAGCACTTGCTTGCGCTGGCGTGCTCTCTGCTGAATGTTGGGTGGGTAGGCCACAACCAACGCGGACGCGCGTATGAGGATTGTTTCGTTAGGTCTTACCGTCGGACTGCTCGCGACGAGCCTGGGTTTCGGGTGTAGCAATTCGGTCGATGTCTCGAACGTATCGGAATCAGTGATTCTCGAGGCCGTGAAGCTGGAGGCACCATCGACCATTGCTCCCGCGACGACGCTGACCGTTCTCCTCACGCTCAGTCCCGGCGGGTGCACGAGCTTCGACCGCATCGCAGTCCAGCGAGCAGCGTCGGAGATACGGCTCACCGCGTTCGGCATCCATCATCTGGGGGCGTTGCCATGCGCTTTCCCTCTGCCTTTTGTGAAGACGATTGAGGTCGCGGCGCCGTTCCCGGCCAGCTTCAATGTAGTTGCGGTGCAGCCAGCCGGAGTCGATCCTCTTACCGCGAGCGTGGTTGTTCAGTAACTCGCGGTCGACCAGGGGTAGCGCAGTCGTGCGCGCATCCGCGTGACTACCTGACGAAGCAGGTCAGCAGACCTGCTTCGTCCTTTTCATTTCCTTGGGGAATCTCCGAAACCAGGACGAGAGCAGGAGCAGCTCGTCGATTTCGTGCGTCGGCACTTGCGAGGGCGGCTTGTCGTCCGGCGAGAAGATGTCCTCCACCAATTGATTCATCGTGCGCCGATCTTTTGACGATTTCGGTTTCGTCACCTCCGCGCGCACGACTCCCCGCCGAATGAGATAGACCTTGTCCTCCCCTTCGTGGCCCGGCACAGTGTACACGAACGAGAGATTCTCCACCGCGAAGCGCAGCCGACCGAACTGCGCGCGCAGCGCCTCCAGTCGCTCCAGCTTGTCGCGGTACACCGCGGCCCTCTCGAACTCCAGCTCCGAGCTCAGGCGCTCCATCTCGCCTCGCAGCATGTTGATCGGACCGTCGTCCGACCCTTCCAGAAACGCGCGGGCGAGCGCGACTCGCTCGTCGTACTGCGCGGCCGAGCATGCACCGATGCAGGGGCCGAGGCACTTGGAGATCTCATGGCGGATGCAGCCTGGTGTGCGCGGGGACAGCTGAAACAGCTCCACCTGGTCGCTGTAGAACATCTTCATGTCGGTCCGGCAGTCTCGCAGCATCAGCGCGTCGTTCAGCTCGCGCACGGCTTCGCCCACACGCTGCGCGCCGACGAATGGACCGTAGTAGATGCCTGCTTCCTCGCCGGACGCTCCGCGCACGACCAGCATCTTGGGCGCCGTGCCCCTCGTCAGCTTGATGAACGAGTAGTGCCTCGCGTCGCGCATCATCGCCACGTTGTAGCGCGGCCGGAATCGCTTGATCAGCCTCAGCTCCTGCAGCAGCGCCGCGAACTCGCTCGGCGTGTAGTCCCATTCGATGGACTCGGCGGAGCGGAGAATTCGAGCGCCCTTATCTGCCGGGTATTCGCAGCGGAAATAGCTCATCAACCGGGACCGAACGCTCTTCGACTTCCCGACGTACAGAACCTCGCCCTCGCTCGAGAGCATGCGATAGACACCTGGTCTGTCCGCGGCCGTGTCCCGCACGTTCGTTCGCATTATTGCGAGCTGGGCGTCGCTCGTGGGCTGTTTCTCGAGCCCCGACCTGCCGCGAGTCATGCTAGTGCTGACACTTCACGCACAACGTCGTCGCGCGGCCATCGATGGCGTGGGTCGCGACAAGCTTCGCGCCGCATCGCCGGCAGGGAAGTCCGCCCCGCCCGTAGGCCTCGAGCTTTTCCACGAACGAGCCGCGCTTTCCCCGCGCGTCGCGATAGTCGCGAAAGCTCGTGCCCCGGGCTTCGATCGCTTCACCCAGCAGGGCGACGATTGAATCGCGGAGCAGCTTTGCCTGCTCGAAAGTCACCGACGCCCCCGGGCGCGATGGGTCGATGCGCGCTCTCCAGAGCGCCTCGTTCGCGTAGATGTTGCCGATGCCTGCGATTTTTCGCTGCTCCATTAGGACTTTCTTGATGGGCTGGCTCGTGGCCCGAAGAACCGTCGATAGATGCTCGGCCGTAAATGCACGGTCAAGTGGCTCGATGCCAAGTTTGCCCGAGTACTCTTCGAAACGATCCGCATCCATCAGCGCAACCGTTCCTAGTCGGCGGACGTCAGCGTAGTGCAAAGCTCTGCCGTCGTCGAGGTCGAGTCGCAATGTCGAATAGTCGAGCTCGGATCCAGTGAAAGTGCCATCGTCGATCAGCAGGGCGCCCGTGAAGCGCGGCTGCACGACGATTCGGTCGCCAGTGTCGAGATCGATCACCACGAGCTTGGCCCGGCGCCAGCTGCGAAGGATTGTGGCGTCGTAGAGGCGCTTCGCGATCGAGCGCGCGGTCACTTCGCGCAGCACATCGGCTTTGCGGACGGAAACCTTTTTTATCTTCCGCCCTCGAATCGCGCCGTCGAGATCCCGCGCGATCGTCTCGGTCTCAGGTAGTTCGGGCACCGCGCATGACCTCCCTCCATCCGATGTCGCGTCGCAGCTGCTTTCCCTTGAACGAGACCTGCTCGGCGTGGGATCGCGAGATCTCCGCGGCCTCGATGAGACTGGAGGCTACCGCGGTCACGGCGAGCACGCGTCCTCCGGCGGTCACGAGCTCTTTCGTCCACGGATTCAGCGCCGTTCCCGCGTGGAACACCTCGACACCTTCTTCGGGCGGTGGCAGCTGGATGACGTCGCCAGTCCGGGGCTCGTGGGGATACCCAGCCGCGGCCACCACCGTCGTAACGGCGGAGAGCGGTTTCCAATCTGGGGCGCGTGCGCGGCTGAGCGAGCCGCCCCCGGCTACCGCCGCGATCAATTCGAGCAGCGACGAATCCATGAGCGGCATCAAAGCCTGGGTTTCGGGATCACCGAACCGGCTGTTGAATTCCACGACCTTGGGTCCGTCGTCGGTGATCATCAGTCCGGCGTAGAGCAGGCCTGTGAACGGAGAGCCCGCGTCCCGCATCGCTGCCAGCGTGGGTCTGATTATCTCCGACATCACGCGCGCCACGAGCTCCGGCTTGGCGCGCGATGTCGGAGCGTAGGCGCCCATTCCGCCGGTATTGGGTCCGAAATCGCCCTCATGCAGCCGCTTGTGATCCTGCGCTGCCAAGAGCGGGAGAGCCTGATGTCCATCCGTGATCGCGAAAAGCGAGATCTCTTCACCTTCCATGAACTCTTCTATGAGTATCTCACGGCCTGCCGCGCCGAACACCCGATCGCTCAGCATCGCGTTTATCGCGCGCTCCGCTTCAACGGCGCTCTGCGCCACGATCACCCCTTTTCCTCCGGCGAGGCCCGACGCCTTAATCACGACTGGCGACGAGAAATCGGCGAGCGCTGCCTTCGCTTCCTTGGCGTTAGTGTGCTGCACTGACCGCGCCGTCGGAATTCCGGCCCGGATCATCAGCTCCTTCGCGAAGCGCTTCGAGGTCTCGATGCGCGCCGCCTCGCGCGTCGGACCGAAGATCGGGAGGCCGCGCGATTGAAAGAGATTCGCGATTCCCGCTTCCAGCGGGGTCTCAGGTCCGACGATAGTCAGGTCGACCATCTCTTCCTCGGCCAGGTTAGCGAGGTCATCCAGTTTGTCGACACCGATCGGGACGCATCGCGCGATCGACGCGATCCCCGGATTTCCGGGAGCGACGATCAGATTGATATTCGGATCATCCCGGCACAGCTTCCACGCGAGGGCATGCTCCCTCCCGCCGCCGCCGACGATCATCACCTTCATGCGAACGCTTGCTCGAGGTCGGAGAGAAGATCGGCGATGTCTTCGACACCGCACGAGAGGCGAAGCAGATCATCACTCAGCCCCAGCGCCGCTCTCCGCTCGGGCGGAACCGACGCATGGGTCATGGAAGCGGGGTGGCTGATCAGGCTCTCGACGCCGCCGAGTGACTCGGCGAGGGAAAAAACGCGCACCTTGCCGAGGATTTTCGCCGCCTTCTCCTTGCTCCCCGTGAGTACCGAGATCATTCCACCGAATCCCTTCATCTGACGTTTTGCCAGCTCGTGCTGTGGATGCGACGGCAGCCCCGGATAGATCACATTCTCGGCGCCGAGCTTTTCCGCGAGCCACGCCGCAATCCGGCGGCCGTTCTCGTCGTGGCGAGGCATTCGCAGGTGCAACGTCTTGGTGCCGCGCAGCACCAGCCACGCATCGAATGGGCCGGGCACCGCGCCAGCCGTGTTGAGAATGAACTGCATCCGCACGGCGAGATCGTCGTCACGGACCACCGCGATTCCGCCGACCATGTCGCTGTGTCCATTCAGATACTTCGTGCTCGAGTGATAGACGATGTCAGCACCATGATCGAACGGGCGCTGAAAATAGGGCGAAGCGAAGGTGTTGTCGACGATGAAAAGAGCATTCTTGCGCTTTGCAATCTGCCCCACCGCGGTGAGGTCGGTGAGGCGCATCATCGGATTGGTCGGCGTCTCCATCATGATCGCGACCGTGTGCTCATTGCACGCGTCTTCGACATTCTGCGGGTCGCGGCTGTCTACGTAGGAGAAGCACAGGCCGAAATTCCTGAGGATCTTGTCGAACAGCCTGAAGGTGCCGCCGTAACTGCTCTCGCCGGCGACGATATGGTCCCCTGACTTGAACAGCTTCATGATGGAATCGGTCGCGCCCATGCCGCTGCTGAACGCAAAGCCGTGGGTGCCACCCTCCAGCGCCGCGACATTCCGCTCCAGCGCTTCGCGCGTTGGATTCTTGCCGCGCGCATACTCATATCCCTTGTTCTGGCCGAGCCCTTCCTGAACGTAGGTTGACGTCGTGTAGATCGGCGTCATTATCGCGCCCGAGAGAAGATCGGGGCGCTGCCCGGCGTGAATCGCGCGGGTGCCGAATGAAACTTTCAGATCTTCGTCAAAGATGCGGGTCATGCGCCTTTCACACTGGAAGGAGAGGTATGGATGATGCCTGAGAAGTTAACCAATCGAGCGCGCATTTTCGTCGTCCGGCCGGCTCGTGCCGAGTAAATTACCCGCTACTCAGTCGGCCTAGAAGGAAACGAGAGGACAGAACACGAATGGCTTATGAGGGCTTGATGGTGGGTGTCTCCGGCGTGCGCGGTCGCGTCGGAGAGGCGTTGACACCCGAGATCATCGCTAAATTCGCGGCCGGCTTCGGCGCCTGGGCGCTGGCGCGCTCCGGTCCGAAAGCGCTCATCGTCGTTGGTCGGGACAGCAGGGTGTCAGGTCCGATGTTCCAGCCGGTCGTCCATGCCGCGCTTCAGTCGGTTGGCTGCGACGTGCTCGACATCGGCATGGTTCCGACCCCGACCGTGCAGCTGGCGGTCGAGCACCACCACGCCGCCGGCGGCCTCGCCATCACCGCCAGCCACAATCCGATCGAGTGGAACGCGCTCAAGTTCATCGGTCCGTCCGGGCTGTTTCTCGATGCCGCGGAGGGGGCGCTGATGCGACAGGTCGTGGAGGGAAACATCCCACGAGCGACCTGGGACAAGCTCGGAACCGTCGCTCAGGACAAGGACGCGGCGCGGGAGCACATCGAGAAAATTCTGGCCCTCCCCTTTCTCGACGTCGATGGGATCAGAAAGAGGGAATTCAGAGTGGCCCTCGACTGCGTCCGTGGCGCGGGCGGGGTGTTCATGCCGGTTCTGCTCGAGCTGCTCGGTTGCAAGCTGGCGACGATCAACATGGAGCCCGACGGGCGCTTCCCGCATCCCCCCGAGCCCATCGCCGAAAACCTGGGAGAGCTAGAGAAGCTGGTCGTGGATTCGCACTGCGAAATCGGAATGGCGGTGGATCCCGACGTGGACCGTCTGGCGCTCGTGTCGGAGGAAGGAATCGCGATCGGAGAGGATTACACGCTCGCGCTCGCGTCCAAGGTGGTCCTGAGGCACCGAAAGGGCGTCATCGTCACGAATCTGTCGACCAGCCGCATCCTCGACGACATCGCCAGGGAGGCCGGTACCCGCGTGATCCGCGCCGCCGTCGGCGAGGTCAATGTCGCCACCAGAATGCGCTCCGAGAAGGCGCCCATCGGGGGCGAGGGAAACGGCGGCGTAATTCTCTCAGAGCTCCACCTCGGCAGGGACGCGCCAGTGGGGGCGGCCCTCATCCTCCAGCTCCTCCTGGAGGAGGATAAGCCCCTCTCGAAAATCATCGCGGCGTACCCGAGATACGTTATCGTTAAGGACAAGCTGGACCGACCGAACGCACCTCTCGACGCGGTCTACGAAGCCCTCAAGCGGGCCTTCCCCGACGCCGAAGTGGACACCCAGGATGGGCTGAGGCTGACTTGGCCGGATCGTTGGGTGCACATCCGCCCCTCGGGAACGGAACCAATCGTGCGAGTAATTGCAGAAGCCCCGACAACGGGAGCAGCGCAGCAGCTGGTCCGCGATTGCCGGCAGCCGGTCGAGGCGCTGGGCCGGTAGAAATACAGTCAACCAGAAATCTTATGTGCGGAATAATCGGCTATATAGGAATGCGTGGCGCGACACCCCTCCTGCTCGAGGGGCTCAAGCGCATGGAGTACCGCGGCTACGACTCCGCCGGTGTCGCCGTAATGAATGGCGGTGGGGTCGAGACGCGCAAAGCCGCTGGAAAAATCTCGGAGCTTGAGCGCGCGCTCGCTGCCAGCCCGGTCGCCGGTGACATGGGAATAGGACACACTCGCTGGGCGACGCACGGTGTCCCCAACGAGTGCAACGCGCATCCGCACATCGACTGCAAGGGAAACATCGCCGTCGTTCACAACGGCATAATCGAGAATTCCGGGACGCTCAAGCAGGGACTCCAG
The DNA here is from genome assembly GCA_002404335.1 of Gemmatimonadales bacterium UBA4720. Classification (GTDB taxonomy): domain Bacteria; phylum Gemmatimonadota; class Gemmatimonadetes; order Gemmatimonadales; family Gemmatimonadaceae; genus UBA4720. The sequence goes on along the minus strand of DHJM01000066.1, from coordinate 21,431 downwards.
GCGCGCGGACACAAGTTCGTCTCGGACACGGATACCGAAGTGATCGCCCACCTCATCGAGGAGGCGTTCGACGGAAATCTCGAGGACGCAGTGATCGAGGCGCTCTGGCAGATCGAAGGCACCTATGGGATCGCGGTCGTCTCGAGCGAGGACAGGAACAAGATCGTGGCTGCGCGCAAAGGCAGCCCGCTTCTCATCGGACTCGGTGACGGCGAGTACTACGTCGCCAGCGACGTCTCGGCTATTCTGGCACAGACGCGCGAAGTGGTCTATCTCGACGACGGCGACGTCGCGGTGCTGACTCGGGACGGCTACACCGTTCTCAATCAACGCGCGCAAAAGCTGGATCGCCGCGTCAGTAAGATCGACTGGGACCTGGACCAGATCGAGCGCGGCGGATTCGCTCATTTCATGCTCAAGGAAATCTTCGAGCAGCCGGCGACGGTCGAGAACGCCATGCGGGGACGCCTCCTGCCCGATCAGGGCACGTCGAAGCTTGGCGGCCTCAACATGACCGACGAGGAGCTTCTCAAGTTCGACAACATCCTCATCACCGCCTGCGGTACGAGCTGGCACTCGGCGCTGATCGGCGAGCACATGCTGGAAAGCCTCGCGCGCATTCCGGTTGAAGTCGAGTACGCGTCAGAGTTTCGCTACCGGAACCCCATCGTCACGGACAAAACTCTGTGCATCGTCATCTCACAATCGGGTGAGACGGCGGACACGCTCGCCGCGATGCGCGAGGCAAAATCCCGCGGCGCGCGAACGTACGGAATCGTGAACGTCGTCGGCTCGACCATAGCGCGCGAGAGCGATGGCGGCATCTACGTGCATGCCGGCCCGGAGATCGGCGTCGCCTCCACCAAGGCATTCACCAGCCAGGTGATCGCGCTGCTGCTCTTCACGCTCAAACTCGCCCGTCTGCGCAACCTGTCGATGGTGGATGGGAAGGAGATCATCGAAGAGATGCTGAGCCTTCCCTCCAAGATTCAGAACATTCTCGACCGGGCCCCCGAGATCGAGAAGATCGCCGAGGAGTTCAAGAATGCGCAGAACTTCCTCTACCTGGGCCGAGGGTACAGCTTCCCGACCGCGCTCGAGGGAGCGCTCAAGCTGAAGGAGATCAGCTACATCCACGCCGAGGGCTACCCCGCGGCGGAGATGAAGCACGGCCCGATCGCGCTGATCGACGAGAAGATGCCCGTGGTGTTCATCACACCGCACGACTCAGTGTTCGAAAAGGTCGTCTCGAACGTGCAGGAAGTGAAGGCGAGGGGTGGACGCGTGATCGCGATCACCACGCGCGAAGAGGCGATGCTGGCGGGAAAGCTGGACTACGAGTTCCGGATTCCCGAGACGAAGGACATGCTCACGCCCGTGCTTGCGTCGGTACCGCTGCAGCTCCTGGCCTACTACATCGCCGTCAAGCGGGGCGCGAACGTCGATCAGCCGCGCAACCTCGCCAAGTCCGTCACGGTGGAGTAGTACTGAGAGTCCTGCTTCAGCGGGTCTCGCGGGCGGAAGTCCGCATTGGAGAGCGAAGGGCGGGAAGCATTGGGAAGGGATTTCTCCTCCTCGTCGGCTTCACGCACGGCGACACTCCCGAGAAAGTCGACTGGATGGCGGAGAAGACCTCCGGTCTCCGCCTGTTCAGCGACGCCGATGGAAAAATGAATCTCGGTCTCTCGGAAGTCGGCGGAGCGATGCTGGTCGTGTCGCAGTTCACTCTCTACGGGAATTCGGAAAAGGGTAAGCGTCCAAGTTTCATAGACGCCGCCCGCCCCGAGGAAGCGATCCCGCTGTACGAGCGCTTCCTCGCCGCGTTGCGAGAGCGCGGTCTCACGGTCGAGAGCGGCGAGTTCGGCGAGATGATGGATGTCGAGCTCGTGAACGACGGACCCGTCACGCTATGGCTCGAGCGGTGAGTGAGTGTCGTGTCGTGCTCGCGTCAGCCTCCCCGAGACGGCGGGAGCTGCTCAACCTGATCGGCATCCAGCACGAGGTGCGTCCGGCCAACATCGACGAGACGATGCGTCCGCGCGAAGCCCCGCGCCGCCACGCGGAGCGGCTTGCCCGCGAGAAAGCGAGCGCCATCGCCGTGCGTGATCCCGATCTCATCGTCATCGGCGCCGACACTGTCGTCGTCGTCAATCGCAAAGTGCTCGGCAAGCCGGCCAGCGCCGCCGACGCAGCCCGGATGCTGGGCATGCTGAGTGGCCGCGAGCACACGGTAGTCACCGCCGTCGCGGTCTCACGAGGAAGGAAGCTCCGCTCGGCGGTCGAGGAAGTGCGCGTGAAGTTCCGGCGGCTGCGCGACGACGAAATCGAGGCGTACATCGCGACTGGAGAGCCGATGGACAAGGCGGGCGCTTACGGAATCCAGGGATTTGGTGCGACGATCGTCGAGCGCATTGAAGGGGACTACTTCGCCGTCATGGGACTGCCACTGGTGCGCCTGGTGGGATTGATGCGAGACGTCGGGGTCAAATACAGGTTCGGCGAGCTGGGGACGTCAGCCGACTAGCTCGCGCGCCCTCTCCATCACCCGCTTTTCGTTGTCAAACGCAAGCTGGCTCGTCGCGTCCTCGATCGGCGCCCAGCGCGCCTCGTTCACTTCCCAATCGTGGTCCCTGGTGTCGCCAGACACATAGCGAAGAAGATAGAAGTGAACGCGCTTGTGGAAGCGCACCTTGATCCCGTTGTCGAGCCCCGCGTACCAGTATTCGATCGTCTCGATGGGCTGCACGACATCGCTCGACACTCCTCCTTCCTCACGCGCTTCCCGCACCGCCGTTATCTCGGGTTTCTCTCCCGCCTCGACCAGCCCTTTGGGCAGCTGCCATCTGTTCTGTCCGCCAACGGAGACGATCACCACTTCCACGTGGCCCTTGCCACCGCGAAACACCACGCCGCCGGCCGATACCTGCTCCCTGACGGGCACCTTGATGCGCAGCGACCTGTTCGGAGTGGATCCACTGGATTTTCGCGGCGTCATCTTCCAGCTCGGTCGGCGTAGCGATCGCGCCACAGCTGCACCTTCTCCAGCACGTGGCGCGTCTCGATTCGCTTCATTCGTCCCGGGCGATTCTGCATCGAGATCGGGTAATCCTCTCCGGGCTCGCCGTACGCGTCGACGATGAGATCCTGGAATCGCCGGTAAGGCCCGGTACGCTTTGGATTGGTGTAGCCCATGAGACTGATTACTGGACGGTTGAGCGCCACGCTCATATGCAGCGGACCCGTATCGGGCGAGAGCACCAGCGCCGACGCATCCAGAATAGAGACCAGGTTTCTCAAGCCGCTCCCCAGCTCGGAGCGGGGTTTGTGCTTCGCGCGCTCCATGACGATTCGCTCCGCGGCCAGCTCTCGCTCTGAACGACCACCGACGAGAACCACCCCCATTCCAAATCTCTCGTGGAGGGCGTCGCTCACCTCGGCCCAACGCTCCGGCATCCAATCCTTCTCGGGTTTGCTGGTTGCGACGACGATCGACGCGATCGGACGATCGATTGATGCAATGAACTCGCGCTGCCATCCCCGCTCGACCAGCCACGGCCCGAGATGCCATTCCACCGGCTTGGGCGAAACCCCGAGCGCTATGAGAAACTCGAAATACTGATCCTGCACGTGCTGTATGGAATGCGGCGGAATCTTCCTGTTGGTGAAGAGCCAGTTCAGATCGCGCGCCCGCGAGCGGTCGAACCCCAGCTTGATGGGAGCGTGTGTCGCACCGGTGACGATCCCCGCCTTGAAATAAACCTGGAGATTGATCACCAGGTCGAAGTGCCTCTTCGCCAGCTCCGAGGAGACATCCGCAAACGCCATCAAGCCACGCGCGCGATCGAAGACGATTATCTCATCCACCGAACGGTGACCCCGCACGAGCGCCGCGGGACCCGGCTGGAGAACCCACGTGATGCGCGTCGCTGGATTCGCCCGTTTGAGCGCGTTGATCACCGGCAGCACGTGCACCGCGTCGCCGACGGCGCTCATCATCACGATGCAGACCTTGTCCGGTACTCCGGGCACGATTGCAGCGCTCACTCCACGCTCCTCAAACGCAGGTACTCTTCGTCTTCCGCCGAATAGGGAAGGGAATGAAGATCGCGCCATTTGCGTAGCGAGCGAATGAGCCGGTCGAGATTTGCTTTCGCCACGAGCGGCGACCCGGGCGAGCTGAACCGAACGCGATCGACATCGAGCACATGCGCGTCGAGCCCCGGACCTTCGCCGACGGTGAGCAGCACGTTCTTTAGATTGAGATCCTGGTGGTGCGCCCCGGCGTGGGTCAGGGATCGCAGCAGCTTTACTATGGCGTCCAGTACCATGACCCTGTGGTCATGATCCGTGATCTTGGCCAGAGCGACGGAAAGATCGTGGCCGTTGGGGATCTCCCGAGTCGCGACGTCGGAGCGGCGCAGCAGGAGATTCTTCGGATAAGACACATAGGCGAGCACCTCGGGCGTGCTCACACCGCTCGCTCGCAGACGCAGCGACGCGAGCAGCTCTCGGTACCCCCGCGTTGGCAGCACGAAGAGATCGTTGTTGAACTTGGCCATCCAGCCGCCGCGCATGTTGTGGCGCACCACCACCCTGCCGCAGCCACCAGGAAGATTCACCGCGAAGACGGGCGCGCGTCCGACGAGTGGAATGGTGTCTGGCTGACGCGAGGCGAACTCGTAAAGCCTTTCCTTCTCGAGCACTCCACGGATGCTCGGCGCACAGGCTTGCGCCGCGACGACACGCGCGCCGCCCACCTGGAAGCGCTCGTACGAGGGGATAGTCAGCCCGACGATCATCGCGTCTTCTGTTGTCGTCGCACCGATGCAATGGCATTCAGGAGCGCCTGGGCCTTGCTCCGTGTCTCGTCCCACTCGCGCTCGGGAACAGAATCGGCAACGATGCCAGCGCCAGCCTGGACCGATGCCGTGCCGTTCGTGATGACGCACGTACGGATCGTGATCGCCAGATCCATTCGCTTGCCGCCGGCGCCAATGTAGCCAATGGCGCCCGCATATGGTCCGCGTGACACCGGCTCCAGCTCGTCGATGATTTGCATTGCCCGAATCTTCGGCGCGCCCGTCATCGTCCCGGCGGGGAAAGTGGCGCGAAACACGTCGAGGGCAGAGAGTCTATCATTCAGCTCGCCCTCCACCTGACTCACGATGTGCAGCACGTGTGAGTACTTCTCGATCTTCATTAGCTCGGTGACTTTCACCGTCCCGTACTTCGCCACGCGCCCGACGTCGTTTCTCCCGAGATCAACCAGCATCACGTGCTCGGCCCGCTCTTTTTCGTCGGCGAGAAGCTCCGCGGAGAGCTGCTTGTCCTCCTCCGGTGTCTTGCCGCGAGGGCGCGTGCCAGCGATTGGACGAAGGGTGATGTGATTATCCGATACTCGTACCAGCAGTTCCGGAGAGCTGCCCACGATCTCGACTCCATCGAGCACGAGGTGGTACATGTAGGGCGACGGATTGATTGCCCGGAGCGCGCGATACAGGTCGGCGGGATCGAAGTCGAGCGGGATATCGATTCGGCGCGACAACAACGCCTGAAAGCAGTCGCCAGCCCGGATGTACTCCTTGATACGCTCGACGTGCTCCATGAAATCGGCGCGGTCGTAGCTGGAGTGGCCCTCGACAGCATGGGCACTCGAGTCCGGCGACATCGCCTCCAGGCGCGCGGGTTTCCGCAGGCGCGCGAGAACTTCGTTCAGCTCGGTGGTGGCGCTCTCGTACTGCGACCGCAGCTCGTCTTCGCGCGCGCCTTTCGGAACGGGAACCGACACCACCACGCGAGCGCGCCCATAAAGATTGTCGAGTATCACCAGCGAGCGAGTGAATACGAAGACGGCATCGGGAGCTCCGAGACCGTTTTCAGGTCGGTTGGGAAGCTTCTCGATGAGACGCACAATGTCGTAACTGAAATATCCGACGATTCCGCCCCAGAACTGGCCGAGCTCTGGAACGTCCGCCGGCTGGGCTCCCTCGATGAGGGCGCCCAGATCAGCGAGCGGATCGGCGGGCTTCCGCGCGTTATGCCAACCGCGTTCCGTTGTCCAATCTTCCACGACGCCGTTCGCGAGCCTCCACGCGGAGCGAGGCTCCGTCCCCAGATACGTGTAACGAGACCACGTCTCGCCACCCGCGGGCGCCGACTCCAGAAGAAATGCGAACGGGCCGCGCCTGAGCTTGGCGAACGCCGAGACCGGTGTGTCGGTGTCGAGAAGACAATCTTCCCACACGGGCACGAGTGTCGCCCCAGCCGCCCTTCGTTTGAAATCCTCGAAGCTCATTGCCTCACCGTAGTGTTTGCCGCCGCAATTGTTCTCCCTCCCGCTCGACCAGCAACTAATTTTCCTCCATGAAGCTTCGCCTATTATCCGAGTTCGCGTTGAATTCCATGAGGCTTCGCAGTTCTCTCGGGATTCTTGCGACCATCATCTTCACGAACGTCCTCGGCGCGCAGCAGACGTGGAACGACCCACGCACGCGCGAGCTCGTCGAGCGCGCCACCGAGCGCAGGGCCAGTCAGATCGCCGACACCGCCCTCGCCGACTACAAGGCGACGGCGCACGGCTACGTGACATTCCTCGCACAATTTGGAGAGGGATTCCCCGAGCCGCCAAAAATCGTGAAGGCGGACGAGCTGGGGTTGGAAGTCTACTGGCGCGCTCCCGATCTGAGCAAGCAGCGCATCATGGGGCGCCGCGACACTCTACTGCTGCCGACCGACATCAACTACCACCGCGATCACCTCGGCATCGTCCAGAACAACTTCAGGAACATCATCAGGATCGGAGAGGGCGATGAGGTTCAGGACGTCCCACATCCGCTCTCGGCAACCGGCCTCGAGGTCTACGATTTCGCCATTCACGACTCGCTGCAGATCCGCCTCGGCCCCCGCGTGCTCGACGTCTATGAGGTCAAAGTGCGTCCGAAGGACGACCGCCAGCCGCGCGCCGTGGGCGCCGTTTACATCGACCGCGAGACGGGAGAAGTCGTACGCATGGCGTTCAGCTTCACGCGCGCCGCGCTCATAGACAAGGATCTCGAGGATGTGTCGGTCGTCCTCGAGAACGCGCTTATCGAAGGGCGCTTCTGGCTCCCCCGACGCCAGGAGATCGAGATTCGCCGCACAGGCTCGTGGCTCGACTACCCCGCGCGAGGAATCATCCGGGGCCGCTGGGAGATCTGCTGCTACGAAGTGAACAAGGGAATTCCCGCCAGCTACTTCACGGGGCCGGAGATCGTGATGGCTCCGTCGGGCGAGAGAGCGCTGCACCCGTTCCCGTTCGTCGGCCACATTCTGGATTCGCTGCCACCCGATGTGAGGGCGGTCACCGACGACGACGTGAAGAAAGTCCAGGAGGAGGCGCGCGCACTCGTCCGCACCCAGGCCCTGGCGCGCAGCCGGAGCTTCGCCTTCTCGGCGCGGCACGTCTCGGACATTGCGCGATTCAACCGGGTTGAAGGTCTCGGCCTCGGGAGCGGATTCCTTCAGCGTGTCGGGGCGGGTTTTGCCGTCGCGGCGTCCGGCCGCTACGGGTTCAGCGACGAACAATTCAAGGGGCGCGGTGCGCTGGAATACCGCACGGGAGCAGGATCCTCGCTCATACTCGCCGCGGAACGCCAGTACCGAGATGTGAGCGAGGAGCAGGAAACTTCACTGGTGCGTAACACCATCGCGGCGCAGGAATTCGGCAGCGACTACACGGACACCTACGACGCGCAGGCCCTCTCTCTCTCCGGATCTGTGGCGCGGTTCGGATGGCGGCCTTCGTTCGAGCTCGCCTACGAGCGGCACGAACCGCTGGCTGTTCACGCCCAGCCGGCGAACGGCAGCTTTGAGCCCACGATACCAGCGCTCTCACTGCACGAGAGTCGACTGACCGTGGGACTGGACAGAGGGGCAACCCTGACTTTCGCCGGCTACGAGCTTGGGGCGCACCTATCTGTAAGCGCCATCCGCAGGGCGAGCCCCGTCAACTCACAACCCGGCGATTTCCTCAGGCCGTCGCTCGTGCTCGATCTCCAGAAGCCGTTCGGCTCGAACCGGCTTCTCTTTCACACGATCGCCGCAGGAGTTTTCACTGGCGACACGCTGCCAGCCCAACACCTCGTCTACCTCGGTGGACCAACCAGCGGCCCGGGCTACGACTTTCACGAATTCGTCGGACGGGGCGGCGTGAGCCAACGGATCGAGTACCGCTTCCTCGCGCCGTTTTTCGGGATTCCGCTGGGCAGATTCGGCCGCGCGCCAGGGACGATCACCCTCGCGCCATTCGCGACAACGGTGTGGATAGATCGCGCCGCTGATTTCAAGCCGTCGCGACAGGGTTGGTATCCCGGTGTCGGACTCGGCGCGCTCACCCTCTTCGATGTGCTGCGCTTGGACGTCGCGCGCGGCCTGCGCAACGGACGCTGGACCTTTTCGGTCGACATCGGACGCGATTTCTGGAGCGTCCTTTAGGGGGGAAGGCAGGAGCCTGGCTGGGTCGTTATTGAACGGCGTGCCCGTCGTCCTTCATACGGGGGATTATCTAGATAACCAGGAATCGGGACCCCTTTCGACCCCACATCGGCAGCTAGGCATTCCATGCGCTCATTTCTCGAACTTCGCCGAGTCTCGTTGACGCTCGCGAGTCTCACCGTACTGGCGGGTTGCGCCACAGCCACCAGGCGCGCAGCAGTCAGTAGCGGCGTCCCGCCTATCCGATCCAGCGAGGCAGCGCAGCCAGGACGTCAAAAAGACGCGCTTGTCCGGGCGGCAAGCGCGTATGACGCGGGCGATTATCCCTTAGCGGGTACATTGTTCGAGGCAATCGTCACGCAAGACCCGTCGCCAGCTTCCATCGCGGTTTTCCGGCTTGCGACTCTCCGTTCGTGGGATGGCCGGCTCGACGAGGCTGTAGCCCTATATAGGCGCTACATTGCTCTGGAGCCGGGCGACGCAGAGGGACGCCTCGCCCTGGCTCGCACCCTGGCGTGGCAAGGACAATACGCTTCGGCGATCGCGAGCTACGATTCGCTGATAGCCACCAATCAGCGCTCCCGCGACGCCGTGATCGGCCGCGCACAAACCCTCGCCTGGGCCGGTCGGCTGAGCGAAGCGCTTGCGGCCTACAAGAGTTGGCTCCGTGATCACCCTACGGACCGCAACGCATCGATCGAATACGCGCGGGCGCTCGCCTGGAACGGCCAGTTTGACGAGGCCGAAGCCATGTACACAGAGTTGGCCAGAACGGGCAACGCTGCCGCGAAAAAGGGATTGGCGCGCGTAATCGGGTGGCGAGGCGAGCTGGATCGGAGCGAGCAGACTTGGCGACAGGTTCTGGTGACCGACCCTCAGGATCCCGAGGCCCTCACCGGGCTTGCACAGGTTCTCAGCTGGCAGGGCCGCCAGACCGACGCTGAGTCGGCGCTGCAGCTGGCGTTGCGGGCAAATCCGGCCTACGGCGATGCGCGCACACTACTCCGCTGGGTGCAGGCCGACCTCAGACCGAGTGCGACGTTAATCGCGGTCGGCATCAATGACAGCGACCACAATCGCGCGACGGTTCTCTCCGTTGACTACCTGGCACGCGCCTGGTGGAACGGCGCGATTGGAGGCCGGTACACGGAACGCAGCGCGAATTTCGCGGCGATCGATTCGCGCGCGGATGCCGTCAACCTTTTCGCGCGGTGGCAACCCGGCTCCAGCTCATGGCAGCTTCGCGCCGATGGTGGAGTCACCAGACATTCATCCACGTTCTTCCCGGCGACGAATCCCCAGCGGACGATCGGTAGCGGTGCTCTGCGCGTTACCGGAAACGTTGGGCGAGCGCTCACCGTTGGAATCAGTGGCTCACGAGCGCCTTTCGACGAGACGGCGCTGCTGATCGCCAACGGTGTCGTCAGTTCGGATCTTGCCGGTGAGGCCACGGTCGCCTTGCCAGCGCGTTTCACGCTGTCCGGCGAGGCGAGCCACGCGCGAATGACCGGGGG
>DHJM01000066.1:2352-11391 GCA_002404335.1 Gemmatimonadales bacterium UBA4720 | reverse complement strand
TACGACACGACGTCGGCGGATGGCTATTTCGCGCCACGGCGGTACACTCTGGCAGAGGCCGGCGGTCGCGGACGCATAGGCGGCCAGTTGGGCTGGAATGCGGACGCAGACGTAGGACTCGGCCGGCAGAGCATCGAGTTCTTTGGTTCGAGCGCGGGCTCGCGTCTCGCCGAGCGTGCCGCAATGTCGTTGGGATATCGCTTCGATCCGGCTCGCGAAGTCAGCGCTGCTGGTGGCTACGCGAACGTAGCCGGGCCGGGGCAGACGGGAAGCGAGTACAAGTGGTACACGTTCTCGCTGCGCGCGCGATTGGGATTCTAGGCGCGACGGCTGCGGTTCGCCGCGGCCGCGCGCTACCGTGCGGGAGGATGATCCGGGATTCCCGCGAAAGTCCGCTGCATCGCTGCGAACAGAGGTTTGACCTCCGCATACCACTGTGGGGTTTCCCACGGTGGCCAGCTCCACGTGGGAGGCTCGGCAAATCTCGATGTTCCCGCGCCACGCGGGAGATTGTCGCCGCCTGAGCGCGGGTTGGACGGATCATAGCTCTCGACGACAAATCGGAATCCGTCTGTTATCGCGCTTGACACCTTCCCGCGGGCCGTATTTCCAAAGAGCACGCTGCGCGTCGACGGATCCACGAGTTGAAGCATTCCCCACGGGAGTCGCACCTCTATCACTCCGGTCGTCGCGTCCGCGAACCAATCGGCGAGCGAATTGTCCGACTCGCGCGAGTAGAGCAGCCGATTACGGTTGTAGCTGAGGGCCGGATAGATCGTGCCGTCCCGTGCGATACGCCGCCTGTTCGGAACGACGACGAGCGAATCCCACTGTCCAAGATCGTTCGCGACGATCCGCACCGCTGGATTGTATACGTGCTGAATCGTAGGCGGTTTGCTGCCCGGGATGGCTACGCCACGATATGGATTGTACGGGCGGTCGACCAGCAGTTGACTCGCCTGCGGCCCTCCGAGATCGAGGACGAACTCGAGCCCGATTGGCGCGCGCGCGCCAGTGCTTGGGAGTCGGGTGTCACCGAGATTTCGACGATACGTGTCGATCCCGATCTGGTAATGAGCGTGGGCCCAGTCGATTCTGCCGACGTCGAGCCGCAGGTAAAGGTAGGCCGCATCCTGCGCGACGCGCAGCGATCGGAGTTGCAGCGCCGCCGGTACGCCCGAGCGAGGCGCACTCGCGCCGTATAGGACGGGCCGCCCCCGCCAATCCGCGCTGTCACCGTCAATAGTAATTCTTGCGCTCCTGCTGCCCGCGCGCATCGCTACGACACCGAAGTTCTCCTCCGCGTCGAACGGATTGAGCCAGAGCCTTTTCCGATCAGGTGGATACTCGAAGTCGGTTACGATCCAGTTTTTCTTGAACCATTCGTCGATGAGCGCGAAGAGGCCTGCTCCCGCCGCACCCGACGCGTAGATATCCCTCGTCAGCCGCGCATCTACGAGCGCCTGCTGCTGCTCGGACAGACCGCCGTGATTCCAGCCCTGCGGCTGGAAGTGCCCAATGCCGCGCGAGGAAGGCACGCCGTACTCGCTGATCACGACAGGCATGTCGCCGTGATGTGCGACGAGCTCCCGCAGATAGCCGAAGTAGTTGCTCGGGCCCTCGGGCGACCGAGCTTTCAAGTATCCGGGATCGACCAGGAGAAAATCGGGATAGTACGGGTACGCGTGGTAGGAGGCGAACACGCCGGCAGGAAACGCCGGCGTCGCACGCATTCTTACTGCATCAAGAGCAACGGCGTCGTTGTCGTACTCCTTGGGCATTTCGACGATCTTCTCGCCCCGCGCCTTGAGCATCGCAATCTCTTGAGCCTTCGTGGTCTCGGTCGGGTGCACCAGCGGATCGAGCGTCGGCCAGTTCGTGTAGGCAACAGGGCGCTGCGCGTTGTATTGCCCCATCTCGAAGCTCACCAGGTAATCACACTGCTCGGCAAGCCACGCCTCGAGCGGATTGCCACTCGGTAGAGTGATATACGTTCCGCTGTAGCTGGTTCGAGTTGGCCGCTGGGAGTTGTAAGCGACTACAGAGTACGGCTCCCATTCCCGTCCGATGATGTAACCAAGCGTCCACTGCGATACATCGGCGCGATACACTCCGCTGGCGTGGCCGGGCGATGCAGGAATCGCCGCATCCCCATGAAGCAGTGAAACGACATGTCGCATCTCACTTCGGAATTGTCCCAGCCATTGAGGATCGTCGTACTTCTCCCCCTTCTTGCCGGGCGGGAGCTCAGCCCAAACGCCATGAATCAGCCACATCGGATGCGCGGGATGCGCGAGGTTCCAGTTCCTCAGAGCAGCGTAGAAGTGTGGCGGATGGATGGTGTAAAGCCGGATTGCGTTCGCACCCATCTGGGCGATGAGAGCAATCCAGCGTTCATATGTGCTGTCGTTTGGAGGAAACTCCGACGGATACTTCCCTGGTAGTGCGGCGCCCAGATTCACCGCCTTGATCCAGAGGGGTGACCAGCGGCCCGCCGCGTCACGGACTTCGAATATTCGCTTTCCCGTTCTCGCGACGATTCCCGTCGTCGTCGGCCGCACATGCGTGGTCGGGCCCGCATCGACGATCGGCGCGGGAAGTTTAGCGAGATAGGAAAGCGCGGTAGAATCGCGCGGCACCAACTGCAGCGCGCGCTCGAAGCTCCGCCGGGCACTCGCTGGATCTCCAGCTCTGTAAGCAGCCATGCCCGCGCCGGCCACGGCGTCGTACGAGGTCGAGTCTGCCGCGACCGCGCGCCGGAAGAACGTACGCGCTTCCGCCAGATGTCCCCCGCGCATTGCCGCGTATCCGGCACCCGTAAGTGCTCCTGCGTCGTTCGGGCAAAGCGCCAGCGCGCGCTTGAACTCGGTCTCGGCGCTGGAGATGTAACCTTTGCGATATGCGATCCACCCTCGTTCTACGGCCTGACTCGCCGCTGGACGCGCGCGACACTCGATCGGCGACTGGGCCCGGGCAACTCCGGCAAAGCTGATGGCGATCGCCAGCCAGCACAGTCGAGAGACTGATTGGAGGTGCGGGCGAGTTCGGGAGATCGAGAGTCGCATCAAGGGGGCAACACATCTCATTGGTGGAAACCGTTGGTAACCGCCGTGCAAGTGTGATTCCGCCAGAGTGGATTTGGCCATGAGCACTACGTAAGCCCGCGTAGCTTGGGGTGTGACCAACAGCATCGATGTGCTGCCGAACGATAGATGGCTGCTGCCGATCCTTCGGGAGCTGTTGCCAACAACTTCGCTCGAGTCCATCGAGTCAAAGGTCGCCATCAGCTATTGGCGAGCCGCGGTTGACGAAGCACTGCTCACAGACGACCAAATCCTCGACGCGTTGTCAGTGCGCACGCGTGTTGGGATCGCGAACGGCCTGCTCGTCAGCGCACTGGCGCGGGACATGGTATCGGAACGGCTCGCACGTCGATTCGCGATTCTTCCGCTCGCGGTCTCGGATTCCATTCTGGACATCGCCACCTCCAACCCCTACGACCTCGACTGCGAGAAGACTCTGGCCTTTGCGACACGACGCACGGTTCGGATGTCGCTCGCCTCGCCCAATCGCATTCTCGAGCGCATCGAGGAGGTTTACGCACCGGTCAAACGTGTCGGCAAGCTGCTCGACCGCGCCGGTAAGTCCAATCTGCAGCCAGTCATCGAAAAAGCCGACGCGACGGAGAGCGAGCTGGATGAGAAGGAAGCCGAACAGCCGGTGATCAAGCTCGTGGATCACATCGTGGCCGAGGGAATCGCGACGGGCGCGAGTGACATCCATCTCGAGGCAGGGGAGAGCGGGATCGCCGTCCGCTACCGCATAGATGGGATGCTGAAGGAAGTCATGGTGCTGCCCAAGGCCGTCGGTGTCCCGCTCGTCTCGCGCATCAAGATCATGTCGCAGATGGACATCGCCGATCGCCTGCGCCCGCAGGGCGGCCGCGCTCGCGTGGCGATCAATGGAGCGCGTGTCGACCTGCGCGTGTCGACCCTCCCGGCATCGCACGGCGAGAAGGTCGTGATTCGCATTCTCGATTCGCGGACGGCACTCCGGTCGGTGGAATCGCTGGGCCTAGATCCGGTGGACGGGCCGCGCATGCAGAAGCTGCTCGACGTGCGGGAAGGATTGATCCTAGTCACCGGCCCGACTGGCTCGGGCAAGACGACCACGTTGTACGCGGCGCTGCGTTTGTTGCAGCACCGCGGCGTCAACATCATCACGGTCGAAGATCCGGTCGAGTATCGAATCCCGGGAATCGTACAGGTGCAGATTCACGAGAAGGCCGGGCTCACATTCGCCTCAGCGTTGAGATCGGTTCTCCGCCAGGATCCGGACGTCGTTCTCATCGGCGAGATTCGCGACCGCGAAACCGCGGCCATCGCCATCCAGGCGTCTCTTACCGGCCACCTCGTGTTCGCGACCCTGCACACCAACGACGCCTGCAGCTCGATCGTTCGTCTCACCGATCTCGGCGTCGATCCGGTGAAGCTCTCCGGCGCGCTCAAGGGAGTAGTGGCGCAGCGACTGATTCGGCGGCTCTGCCCCGCGTGCAGGCTCGTCGCGAACGCCGGCGTGCCGCGCCGCCTGGTCGGCGCCATTCCGGAAGACTCGATGATCTATGTGTCGATGGGCTGCAAGGAATGCTCGATGACCGGCTATTCCGGACGCGTCGCCGTGACGGAAGTGCTCGTCGCGACTTCAGAGATAGAGCGATCCATCGCCGCCGGCGATCCGGCTGCGCGCCTGCTTTCCGCCGCGCGAGCCTCGGGTACGCGCTCGCTCTGGGGTTGTGGGTGCGCGCAGCTGCTCGCCGGGAACACGAGCGCACAGGAGCTGGTGCGCGTCCTCGAGCCCGAAGGCGCCCGCGGCAATACGCGCGGGGCCGGCACAGGCTATGATGTACCGAAACAGATTATCTACGAGAGACGAGCGCAGGGTCCAATGACGCAGATCGTTCCGGGAGTCGTCGAAGTCTATGTCATTCGCCATAACGCCGGCGATTGGCGGGTGCTCGCGCTCCAGCGTTCGCCGGATGCGAGCAGGCCCGGCTCGTGGGAGCTCGTCTACGGCAAGATAGACGCGGGAGAGCGCCCGGAGCGAGCGGCTGTTCGGGAGCTGCGCGAGGAGACGGGACTCCAAGTCAAGGCGTTGTACAACGTAACGGTGAACAGCTTTTATCTGCACGCGACTCAAACAATACAGATGTCGATGGTCTTCGCTGCGTTTGTCGCCGAGGATTCAGAAGTCGCTCTAAGCGACGAGCATCAACGGTTCGAGTGGTTGAGCGTCGACGAAGCCTGCGATCGTTTCACTTGGCCCCGGGCCGCGCGCGGGCTGAGGGATGTGCGTCATCTCCTCGCGCGTGGAAACGCTGGACCGGTCGAGGATGCGCTGCGGGTTCTCTAAAAGCAACTGAACTCGGCAAACTGGCATCTATACCTCTAACGCCTCCCGCCAGTTCAGTTGCTTTATCTACCGGTTCTTGACAGTAGTGAGATTCCCTTGATCCATGGGCGCGTTGGGCTTCACCCGCACGCTCTTGGCCGGAATCCCGACGTACACGTGGAACGGCCGCACATCCTTGGTCGCAACCGCCATCGCCCCGACCATCGCCTGTTCCCCGACGTGCACTCCCGCAAGCACCGTCGCGTGGTACGTGATGCGAACGCCATCCTCGAGTCTTGTCGGCGCGTCGGTGACATCTCGTTGATCGACGATGCTGTGCGTGTGGCTGTAGATGTTCGCGAAATCGCTGATCGACACGTTGTTGCCGAGGGATATCCCGCCGCGATCGTCGAGCAGGACGTACCGGTGGACGACGCAGTCGTCGCCAACCTCCATGTTGTAGCCGAACGAAAACTCGACGTACTGGAAGGCTTTGAAGTTCTCACCGCATTTCTTGAAGATGTACGGCGCTAGTAAGCGCCTCAGCTGAACTCCCAGCTCCACGTTCTGCCCTCCCACCACCGTGCGATCGAAGGAGTACCAGAGCCAGAGTAGTGGCTTCACCTTCTGGAAACGCGCGTCATCGCACTCGGCGTAGTACTCGGGCTCGAGCGTCACGTTGCGGGGATCGAGCGCCGAGAGCGCCAGCCGTGTCGCCAGCGGAAGCTTGGCGTCTTCCACCGCCGTTTCCCAGTTCGAAGCAAACTGCGGATAGGCGATTTCGCACAGCGTCCGTCGGCAGAGCAGTGACCGGTCGGAACCGGATTTCAGCTCCGAGGCGATCTTCTCGAGCCACTGTGACTCTATTCCGGCGATCGGAAGGGCGGGAAGCTTGCGCAACGGATAGATGGGCATGTCTGGAAAGTTGATGTGCGCCCCGGGGAAAAACCAGCTACTGCGAAGGTGGCCGCGATGCTCTGGCGCGAACGAGCGCCCTTTCCCGCTCCACGCGCGTGAGGATCTGGTCCCAGCTGTCGTCACGCACGTCCTGGAACGTCACAGTCAGCGGCTGATCGAGATCGATCGCCTCGTCGAACAGGTAAATCGCGCTTTGTGTCTCGCGCTGCTTCAACCTCTGCTCGCCGAACCCGGAGCTGAGCGGCAGCACGTCGAGAGGCCGAAAATCGCGCCCGCTGCTCGTGATCACGAGCTCCATTGGGCTGAAGTGGACGTCCGGCTGGACGCCGTAGAACGACACGTACCACAGATCGGGAGATCGGCCCCCGGTGCGTCGGGTCACAGCGGCGATCGCCGCCTTGTTGCTCTCCTGCAGCTCGCGCAGCGCGCGATACGAATCTGGCGTGAGCAGCCGGATGAGGTTCTCGTCGAGCGGTATGGCGCGAACGATCAGACCCTGCAGCTCCAGCCTGATCGCTATATCGTCCTGGCGCAGCGTGCCGAAGCCGACCGGGACACTGGCGCGGCCTACCGTGTCATCCGTGATTGGCGCGAGCGTCCCCGATTGCCCGGAGGCTGTGGGCGTTCCGCTGGCGCACGCGGTGAGAATAGCCGCTACGAAGACAACTCCAAGCGCCCCTCGCGCGCTCACTGCGAGTCCGCGTCCGGAACGGCTTCCACGAGCTCCGTGATTGCCTCCAGGAGCTCGGTCCGCCCCTCGCCCGTCTGCGAGCTGAACGGAATCACCTGCTCGCTCGGGAGCGCCAACGCGCGCGAGATCATTGCGGCCTGCTCCAGAGCTGCCGCCTTGCTCAGCTTGTCCTTCTTCGTCAATGCGACAATCGTAGGGACCTCCGTCTCCGCCAGAAAGTCCAGCATCGCGCGATCATCGTCGCTCGGCTCGCGCCTGATGTCCAGCAGCAGGACTATACCCCGAAGCTGAGTCGTCCGCCTCAGGTAACTCTCGATCATCGGTCTCCACTCGGATTTCTTGTCCTTGGAAACGCGGGCGTAGCCGTAGCCTGGAAGGTCTACGAGAACGAAGCCGTCATTGATTCGGAAGAAGTTGATCTCGCGGGTGCGGCCCGGGGTCCGGCTCACGCGTGCGAACGACTTGCGGCGGACCAGAGTGTTGAGAAGGGAGGATTTTCCGACGTTCGAGCGTCCCGCGAACGCGACCTCGGGGAGCGATGACTCGGGACGCCAGCCATGACGCTCGGCCATTCCCCCGATGAACTCCACGTTCCGTATGACCAGCTTGTCGCCAACCGGATCCTTCTCCATTTAGTGCGTTACGGTATCATAGAGCGCTTCGCCCGATGATGTCGTCGCCCCCGCCTGCGGGCGCAACGCCAGCGCCAGCACTTCGTCCATCGTCTTCACGGGATGAAAGCGGACCGATGCTCGAACTTCTTCTGGGAGTTCTTCGATGTCCCGTGCATTTCCGTGCGGAATGATCACATCGGTCACCTTGTTGCGGTGCGCTGCCACCGACTTCTCCTTGAGGCCGCCGATCGGGAGCACCCGTCCGCGCAGCGTGATCTCTCCCGTCATTGCGACATCGCCGCGCACCGGAACCCCGGTGAGTGCGCTGATCACGGCCGTGGCGATCGCGATTCCTGCAGACGGACCATCCTTCGGGGTCGCGCCGGCCGGCATGTGGATGTGGATGTCCCGCGTCCGGTAAAATTCGGACTCGATGCCCAGTGGTCTTGCCCGGGCGCGCGCGTACGAGAGAGCGGCACTCGCCGATTCCTTCATCACGTCGCCGAGCGTTCCGGTGAGCTGAACCTTGCCGCGGCCCTTGACGACGCTGACTTCGATCTCCAGCACCTCGCCACCCGCCGACGTGTAGGCGAGGCCCGACGCGACGCCGATCTTGTCGTCGAGCGACGTGTCGTCCGGATCGAACGGCGGGGCGCCGAGCAGCTCCTTCAGGTCCGCGACCGAAACGGTTTGCGTCTCGAGCGCGCCGGAAGCGACTTCGGCGCGTTTGCGCGCGAGCTTTCTGGACACGCGCGCGATGCGCCGCTCCAGCTCGCGCACTCCGGCCTCGCGCGTATAGCCGCGCATGATCGCCATCAGCACGTCCGGCTCGAGAACGACCTCTCCTTTCTTCAAGCCGTTCGCTACGATCTGCCTCGGCAGAAGGTACTGCCTCGCGATGGCGAGCTTCTCGTGATCGAGATAGCCGGCGATGCGGAGGATCTCCATTCGGTCGCGCAGCGGCTCCGGAATTCCGGCCAGCGAGTTCGCGGTCGTGATGAACAACACCTGCGAAAGATCGTAGTCCACCTCGAGGTAGTTGTCGTTGAACGTCGTGTTCTGCTCGGGGTCGAGGACCTCGAGCAGCGCCGCCGCGGGATCACCGCGGAAATCCTGCCCCAGCTTGTCGACTTCGTCGAGCAGGATCACCGGATTGACGACTTCCGCGCGCCTCATCGCCTGGATGATGCGGCCCGGCATCGAGCCAATGTAGGTTCGCCGGTGCCCGCGAATCTCCGCCTCGTCGCGCACGCCACCCAGCGCCATTCGGACGAACTTGCGGCTCAAGGCCCGCGCGATCGAGCGGCCGAGCGAAGTCTTGCCGACTCCCGGAGGCCCGACCAGGCAGAGGATCTGTCCGTCGAGCCGGCCGACCAGCGACAACACAGCGATGAAGTCGAGGATCCGGTCCTTCACCTCTTCGAGTCC
>DHJM01000066.1:0-2286 GCA_002404335.1 Gemmatimonadales bacterium UBA4720 | reverse complement strand
GAAACGATCCAGTCGACGAAGTTGCGCGCGACGGTGAACTCGGGAGACATCGGCGGCATCCGCCGCAGCTTCCTCAGTTCCCGAAGGGTTCTCTCTTCGACTACGGGCGGAAGTGCTTTCTTTCGAATCTGGGCCTCGAGCTGAGCGAAATCGTCGCTGTCCTCCTCGCCCAGCTCGCGGTGGATTACCCGTAGCTGCTCCTGCAGGTAGAACTCGCGCTGGTTCTGGAACATCGCCCCGCGGACGTCGTCGTCGATCTTCCGCTCGAGCCGCAGCAGCTCGATCTCGCCCGAGAGCAGATCGGCCAGCATCTCTAGCAGGCTCCGCAGATTGTCGGCTTCGAGCAGTGACTGTCGAAGCTCGAACCGAACCGCGACGTGCGCCGCAACCCCGAACGCCTGCCGCTCCGCGGAATCAGTGCTCTGAATGATCGAGACGATCTCCGTCGGAATGCGGCGGTGGAGACTGACGTACTCCTCGAACGAGTTCATCACGCGCCGGCTCAGCGCTTCCGTCTCCGCGACGTCTTCGAGACCAGGCCCTTCGAACGGGAACGGGGCCGCGGCCGCCCTCAGGACGTTACCGGCGGGGATGTAGCGGGTCACGCGGGCGCGCGCGATTCCTTCGACCAGGACGCGGGTGGTGCCCGTCGGAAGCCGCGATACCTGAACGACTCGACCGATGACGCCGGTCCGGTGCAGGTCAGCCGCGGCGGGCTCCTGCTTTTCGCCGTCGCGCTGGGCGACCAGCAGGATGATCTTGTCCTCCGCCAGCGCGGCTTCGATGGCGGCAAGCGACGCCGGACGGCCAACGAGGAGGGGAATGACTACATAGGGGAAAATGACGACATCCCGCAGCGGCAGGACCGGTATCCGGTCCGACGTCGGGATGCTCTCGTTGTCCCGCTGAAAAGTCTGTGGCAAAATGATTAGGTGCTAGTTCGACGCTAAACGGGCCGTAAGAGGCAACCTGCCAACCCCCCGACGCTAACTGGGCGGGAAGAAGGCTACTTACCCACACCCCTCGACGGGCGCAGACCACTTATCTACGCGGAAGCGTTTACGCTTCCTTCTTTCTCCGCATCGGAGAGATCTCGAGCAGCGGCTGTGTGCCATTCGCGATGCACGACTCGGTCACCTTGACCTCGACCACATCCTCTCTGCTCGGAAGGTCGAACATCACTTCCATGAGAACCTCTTCGAGGATGGCCCGGAGGCCTCGCGCACCGGTGCCACGCTTGAGCGCCTTGCCCGCGATCGCCACCAGCGCCCCTTCGTCGAACGTGATCTTCACGTCCTCGAGTCCGAACAGCTTGGCGTACTGCTTCGTGAGCGCGTTCTTGGGTTCCTTGAGAATCCGCACCAGCGCCTCTTCGTCGAGGCCCTCGAGCGCGACCGTGACCGGCAGGCGGCCCACCAGCTCGGGAATCAGGCCATACCGGAGCAGATCGTCCGGCTCGACTTCGCTGAACATCTTGGTCTGCGCGAGCTTCTTGTCCCGCGCCGCGGCGCCGTTGAACCCGATCTGACGGCGTCCCGTACGAGCCTCGATGATCTTCTCGAGCCCATCGAAGGCACCGCCACAGATGAAGAGGATATCCTTCGTATTCAGCTGGATGTACTCCTGCTGCGGGTGCTTGCGGCCGCCCTGCGGCGGAACCGAAGCGACTGTTCCCTCGATGATCTTGAGCAGCGCCTGTTGGACGCCTTCGCCCGATACGTCGCGGGTGATGCTCGGGTTCTCCGACTTGCGCGCGATCTTGTCGATCTCGTCGATGTACACGATGCCGCGCTCGCACTCGGCGACGTTGAAGTCGCCCGCCTGGAGCAGTCGAACGAGGATGTTCTCCACGTCCTCACCGACATATCCCGCTTCTGTGAGGGTCGTCGCGTCCGCGATCGTGAAAGGAACGTCCAGAATGCGGGCTAACGTGCGCGCCAGCAGCGTCTTACCGACGCCGGTGGGTCCGATCAGCAGAATGTTGGATTTGTCGAGCTCGACGTCGTCGTCCTTGAGCGTCGTGGAGTTGATGCGCTTGTAATGATTGTAGACTGATACGGCTAGTGCCTTCTTCGCCTGCTCCTGACCGATCACGTACTGGTCGAGGACATCCTTGATCTCTTGCGGCGAGGGGACCTGGGTTATCGCCTCAGCTACCTCGCGCTCCTCATCCTCCGCCAGAATCTCGTTGCAGAGAGCAATGCACTCGTTGCAGATGTAAACAGACGGTCCGGAAATGAACTTCCGGACAGAGTCCTTCGACTTTCCGCAGAACGAGCAGCGAAG
>DHJM01000136.1:2087-4277 GCA_002404335.1 Gemmatimonadales bacterium UBA4720 | reverse complement strand
TTCGCTCGCTTCTTTTACTGCAAAATTGCATCGATCGGGCTCCGCACACCCCGACCACCACCCCTGAGAACGTGCGTGTAGATCATCGTCGTCCGCACATCCGAATGACCCAGCAACTCCTGAACCGTCCGGATGTCGTACCCGTTCTCGATTAGATGCGTGGCAAATGAATGCCTGAACGTGTGGCACGTCGCACGCTTCGTCAAATCTGACGCCCGCACCGCATCCGCCACCGCCCGTTGAACTACCGAGACGTGAAGATGGTGCCTCCGAACTTCTCGACTCACCACATCAATGTACGTTCGCACCGCTGGAAAGACGTACTGCCATCGCCACTCGGTCGAAGCATGGGGATACTTTCGCGCCAGCGCATTCGGGATGTCCACCCTACCGCCCCCGCGTTTCAAGTCCCGCGCATGCAGCGCACGCACGTCCATTAGATGCTCTCGCAGCCTTTCCTCGATGCCTGTCGGAAGCATGGTCAATCGGTCCTTGTCTCCCTTTCCTCCCCGCACCACGATCTCGTGAGCAGCGAAATCGACATCCTTGACGCGCAACGTCAGGCACTCGAGAACCCGCAGCCCCGAACCGTAAAGCAACATCGCCACCAGCTGCGGCGTTCCCTCCATTCGCGCGATTAGTTCCTTTACTTCCTCCTTCGTGAGCACAACAGGCAGACGGACAGCTCGCTTGGCCCGCGCGATCGGATCCAGTTGCTCCAGCGGCGTCCCGAGCACTTCGCGGTAAAGAAACGATATCGCCGCCATCGCCTGGTTCTGTGTCGACGCACTGACGCGGTTACGTATCGCGAGAGCCGACAGAAACTCGACTACATCTTTCTGCCCGAGCTGAGATGGGTGACGTGTTCCATGGAACCGGACGTAGCGAACCACCCAGCGCATGTAGGACCGCAACGTCCTCTCGCTGTAATGACGAAATCGCAGTTGCCGACTCAGTGCCGCCAATAACGGAGATCGCAACTCACGCGGGTGCGGCGCAACGGTGTCCATACGAAAAGTCTGGCATCGGGCGACGCGGCGGAAAGCCATCCATTCGCGTCAACCATGCTCATTAGAGCCGCGTATCCCCAGGCTCGGGAGAGATCCCCATTGAGCGGGATTCACGAACGGGCCCGGTCGAACCGGATTCGCGAGCAATCTCTATGGAGCCTGCGGTGTTGCCTCCGCGACGAGCTCTCTTGAAATGGAAGTGTCTGCCGCGGCCACACGATCAAGGGGAACACTCTGGGTCAGCCGCTTCGCGAAAATCAGCTTGTCATCACCGGGCTTGTAGTATTCCGGAATCTTTCCCACTAGCTCGTAACCTGTCTTCTCGTAAAACTGAATCGTCCCGCCATAGGTCTCCTGCGACGATGTCTCGATCAGTAGCATCTTCCCCCCACGCCGCACGGTCTCCTCCTCCGTGAACTTGAGCAAGCGCTTCCCGACTCCACCACGATGCTTCGACTTGTCGACCGCGATCCAGTACAGATCGAATGTCGATTCCGTCAGCGGCGTCGGACCGAACGACACGTAGCCCAGTACCTCCGAGCTGTCTGCGTCACGCGCCTCCAGAACGTACGTGAGATACCCACTGTGCTCACCCAGCTCCAGCCACTCGTCGATCAACTCGAGCGCGGTCGCGACTTCCTCAGGCGTGAAATTCCCGGCGTTCTCGAGAATCCTGAACACGCCACTGCGATCGGCCGCGACCAGCGGCCTGATGGTCCGATTCATCGGTTCGAATACTATTAGCTGTGGAGGTGCGGCGAGGGCTGGCATTTTTGTATTCCAATTATATTTGAAGCGATCTGCCGAGCACGCCGAGCGCGGCTTCCTTTACGGCTTCGCTCAGCGTCGGGTGCGAATGTACCGTGATTCCAATGTCTTCGGATGATCCGCGGTACTCGAACGCCAGCACCGCCTCCTGTATCAACTCCGATACACCCGGCCCTATCATATGCGCGCCGAGCAGCTCGTCGGTCTCGGCGTCGGCGATGAACTTGACGAAACCCGTTGTGTCGCCAGCGGTGCGGGCCCTGGCATTCGCGGAAAACGGGAATCTACCCGTCTTGTACTGGCGCCCGCTCGCCTTCACCTCATGCTCCGCCAAACCAACCGTCGCGATCTCCGGCCACGTGTAAACCACCGACGGCATCGACTTGTAATCGATGTGCGACCGCTGCCCGGC
>DHJM01000136.1:1297-1985 GCA_002404335.1 Gemmatimonadales bacterium UBA4720 | reverse complement strand
CCTATCGCAAAAACATTCGGGAGATTTGTCCGCATCTGGGAGTCCACCAGAATCTCGCCCCGCTTGCTGACGCCGAGACCCAGCGCTGCCGCATCGATTCCGGTCATCGCTGACTTCCGGCCAACCGAAACCAACACATAGTCCGCCTCGATCTTCTCCGACTTTCCGTCCTTCTCGACGTCGACGATCACCCGATTCGCTTCGACCTTGGCGCCCGTGACTTTCGACCCGACACGAATGTCGAGCCCCTGCTTCCGAAATACCTTGTCGGCCTCTTTTATGATCTCTTCGTCGTTGCCGGGAAGTATCGTCGGCATCAGCTCGACGACCGTCACCTTCGCGCCGAGCCGCCGCCAGACTGATCCGAGCTCGAGCCCGATCACGCCGCCGCCGATCACCAGCAGGTGCTTCGGCACCTCCGGAATCTTGAGGGCTCCGATATTCGAAAGCACCCGCTTCTCGTCGAATTTCAGAAACGGCAGCTCGACTGAAACAGACCCAGTCGCAATGATAACATTCTTCGCGCGATACGATTCTGCGTTGCCGTCAGTGCCGGCAACATCGATGACGTTTCCTTTCTTCAAAGTCCCGCGACCTTTGGCCCACGTGACCTTGTTCTTCTTGAACAGGTACTCGACTCCCCTCGTGTTCGCCCCCACGACGGCGTCCTTCCGCTTCATCATCGTCG
>DHJM01000136.1:838-1053 GCA_002404335.1 Gemmatimonadales bacterium UBA4720 | reverse complement strand
GATGTGAGCAACGCCTTGGATGGAATGCACCCCACGTTGACGCACGTGCCGCCAAGGGTCTTGTCCATCTCGATGCAAACTGTGTTGAGGCCCAGCTGGCCGGCGCGTATTGCTGCTACATATCCACCGGGTCCGCCGCCGATGATCGCTACATCGCAGTCGACCATCTATTCGATAAGCATCGCGGCCGGATCTTCGATGAGCTCCTTCACGCG
>DHJM01000136.1:407-604 GCA_002404335.1 Gemmatimonadales bacterium UBA4720 | reverse complement strand
GCAACCGGCCGGTCCTGCGTCTTGTGCAGGCCGAGTATGCCGACCTGGGGATAGTTGATGATCGGCGTCGAGACGAGCGAGCCGAATACACCGCCGTTGGTGATCGTGAAAGTTCCGCCGGTGAGATCATCCATTGTGAGCTTGCCGTCGCGCGCGCGCTTCGCGACCTCAGAAATCTCGCGGCTTAATTCAATAGT
>DHJM01000136.1:0-160 GCA_002404335.1 Gemmatimonadales bacterium UBA4720 | reverse complement strand
GCCTGACACGCCGCGCGCACGAAAAAGGGCATGAACGTCAGCTTGACGCCGTGCTCCTTCTCGACCTTTTCCTTGTACTTCTCGCGCAGCGCGTTGACCGCCGACATATCCACTTCGTTGAACGTCGTGAGATGC
Organism: Gemmatimonadales bacterium UBA4720; assembly: GCA_002404335.1. Taxonomy (GTDB): domain Bacteria; phylum Gemmatimonadota; class Gemmatimonadetes; order Gemmatimonadales; family Gemmatimonadaceae; genus UBA4720. The sequence goes on along the minus strand of DHJM01000136.1, from coordinate 25 downwards.
GCAGTCGCGTGCTGCGACTGAAGCA
>DHJM01000080.1:4013-4561 GCA_002404335.1 Gemmatimonadales bacterium UBA4720 | reverse complement strand
CCCAGTATCCCCGGCGTCCGCGCGTCGCCGGCGGAACGGAGCCGCGCCGCCGAGCATGAAGAAGACGAGCATCCCGCCGCTGAATACGAACATGATGCGCAGGAATGGCAGCGCCTCCTTTTGCACCTCCGGCGCTGCATTCACGAAATTGAGCAGCCACGGAGCCGAGAAGTATCCGATCGGCGCCATCACCAGAACCGCGAGCCCGATCGCCGTCACGAACGCCTGGTAGACCGTGCGGTCCACCTTCTCATGATCGCCCGCCCCCGCGAAGCGCGCGACCAGAACGCTCATCCCCGTGAACAGCGAGGAGATGAAGATCATGACGATGAGCCACATCTGCATGCTCACGCCAATCGCGGCGTTGGCTTTGTATCCGATCATGTTGCCGACCAGCGCCTGATCGACCATCCCCTGAAGTCCGCCGACGATGTTGGTGAGCATCGTGGGCCACGCCAGCTTCCACACCGCCGGAAGGAGCGGCCCCTCGACGATCGAGCGATCATACTGCGGGCGACTCACTTCGGACTTTTTTGCACGGGCATTGG
>DHJM01000080.1:2261-3790 GCA_002404335.1 Gemmatimonadales bacterium UBA4720 | reverse complement strand
TTTATTTTTTCGACGAGCTTGGGCCAGTCGCCTTTATTGGGGGCAATCCTCTGGTACGTCTTGAGCCAGGGCGTCCCGACAAAAGCATCGGGAGTCATCTTCCTCTCTCCCTCGAGCAGCGCGGGATAGAAGCCGTCCGGGTCGTAGCTCGCTCCCCCCGCGAACACCAGCTTGTGCACGAGCTCCGGATGTCGAACGGCGACGTACATTGCGATGCCGCCTCCCATGCTGTAACCGACGAAGTCCGCGTTCGTGATCCTGAGCTGCCTCAGCAGCTCGGCCACATCGTCCGCCATCTGCTCATACGTGAGCGGACGATCGATGTCTGCGGTGCGGCCGTGGCCCTGCTGCTCGATCGCGATGACCTGCCTGGTCTTCGCAATCGTCGGCAGGATCTTTCCGAAGTCGGACTCGATATTCGAGAACGCGCCGTGGAGGAACACGATCGGCCTGCCGCGCTGGGGGCCGCGAACCTCGTAATACATCTTGAGGCCGTTCACAAAAGCGTAGCGTCCCCCGGAGCCCCTGCGTCCGATAGTCCGCTGCGCCGACGCGATTGGCGCGACGACGAGCATCGCCGCGGCGATGCCGAGCACGACGAATCTTGGAAGTGTGCGGGCGTTCGTGGTCGTTTTCATCAAGTCATCTCCGAATTATCAGCGTCGCAGAGGTATCACCCAGCATGCTTGTCTCCATTGACTGTTTTGAGATAGGCCTCAGATGCCCTGCAACCACGCCCGGCTCACATCGGCGATCTCATCGAGAACCTGGGCGTCTGTCTTACCCGAAGACTTGAGGACGTGAAAGCTGTGATCCGCGCCCTCAACCCAGTGCATCTCCCACTTCGTCGTCACGCGCTTGAGAACTTCTTCCATCAGGCTCGGCGTACAAAACGGATCTCGCGTGCCGTTAAAGCAAATCACGGGGACCTTGATCGCGGGGAGGTGGGCGTCGCGCAGCTGGTCCGGCTTGCCGGGAGGATGCAGCGGATACGCGAGCAGCAGCAGCCCATTGCAGTCGAATCCGTCCGCGGCGAGCATCGACGCGGCTCGTCCGCCCATCGAGCGTCCGCCGATGATTAGTGTCCTGGGGTTCAACTCCTGGCGCGCACGCGCGACGACGGCCGCGTAGCATTCCTTGAGTCGCGGCATCGGGTCCGGGCGCCCGGATTTCTTTTCCTTGTAGAGGAAGTTGAACCGCACGACGCCGAATCCACGCTCACGGAGAGCATTCGCGGTCTGAACGAGTCCGCGATCGTTCATGTTTCCGCCGGCGCCATGGGCACAGACGAAGACTACCCCCTCCTCTGCCCCGCCCGTCGCCGGCTCGAAAACCGCCGAGGTTTCTTCACCGCCGACCGGAACTCGCCACTCGCCGCCCGTCCGCTGCCGTTCGCGCTCAGCCATAATTTCAAACTTATCATCCGCTCGTGATGCGCGTGATTCTTGCGCTCACCTGAGCTTCATGCGAAGTATTTATCCCCGGATTTGTTTGCTTGGCGCGGCCTCGCTTGCGACCGCCTGCGGGTC
>DHJM01000080.1:1246-2154 GCA_002404335.1 Gemmatimonadales bacterium UBA4720 | reverse complement strand
GGAATCAAGGGATTCTTCTTCAGATTCTTTCAGGCAAAATCGGGCAGCGGCGTTCCGAGCCCGAATCGCATCGTCCTGCTGCGGGACACCGACGGAGACGGGATCGTGGACACGCGCTCCGTGTTTCTGTCGGGACTGTACTCGCCCTTCGGAATGGCGCTGGTTGGCGATGCGCTCTATGTCGCGAACAGCGACGGGATCGTGCGCTTCCCGTACACACCCGGAGTGACGAACATCGTTGCGCCCGGAGTGAAGCTGGTCGATCTACCCGCGGGCCGCATCAATCATCACTGGACGAAGAATGTCATCGCTAGTCCGGACGGGACGAAGCTCTACGCCTCGGTGGGCTCCAACAGCAACGCGATGGAAAACGGATACCTCCACGAGCAGACGCGCGCGGCGATCTGGGAGATCGATCGAGCCACCGGCAACCATCGCGTCTTCGCAACGGGGCTTCGGAACCCGGTGGGCCTCGCGTGGGAGCCAGAGAGCCACGCCCTCTGGGTTGCGGTAAATGAGCGCGACGAGCTCGGCAGCGATCTCGTCCCCGACTACATCACGTCGGTGCGCGACGGCGGATTTTACGGCTGGCCATTCAGCTACTACGGCAAGCACGTCGATTATCGAATTGAGCCGCAGCACCCGGAGCTGATCGACCGGGCGATCATCCCCGACTACGCCCTCGGCCCCCACACCGCGTCGCTCGGCCTCACCTGGTCCGGAGCGAAGGCGCTTCCGCCTCGGTTCAACAACGGAATGTTCGTGGGGCAGCACGGCTCCTGGAATCGCAAGCCGTGGAGCGGGTACAAAGTGATCTTCGTTCCATTCGCGAACGGAAAGCCGAGCGGGCAGCCGATCGACGTTCTGACCGGATTTCTTAAAGCAAATGGTGAGGCGATGGGACGGCC
>DHJM01000080.1:774-1095 GCA_002404335.1 Gemmatimonadales bacterium UBA4720 | reverse complement strand
TCTGGAGAGTCACTCGCTCACCACGGTGATCACGATCGCGTGCGCGACGCGGTGAACCTGGACTCAGCCAGCCGTCGATTTAATCCCCATCTCATCGAGGAACCGGTGGCCTCCCGTAGCTTTCTCGCCGCGAGACATGACGCGGGTCATGACGAGCCGATCGATCGTCCGCGTCATTCCGACATAGAGCAGTCGGCGAGCCTCTTCGAGATCCAGTTTCCCAAGCACTCCATTTCGCGGCGTTGGAATCAGCTGCTCGTCTTCGACGCCGACGATGTACACGCGAGAGAACTCCAGGCCCTTGGTCGAGTGCATCGTCAG
>DHJM01000080.1:0-644 GCA_002404335.1 Gemmatimonadales bacterium UBA4720 | reverse complement strand
CCAGCAGAGCACGCTTCGATCAGCCGGCGCAGTCTTCCCATCGTCTCGGGGTATCGCTTCTCGGCCGAGCGCTCGGACCGCAGCCGATCCATCAGCTGGTGGCCGCCGAGGAGCGTGATCAGATCGTCGAGGGTTGGGAGTGACGTGTCTCCGCTCAGCTCGCGCTCGGAGTTGTAACGGTCGAGACAATCGCTGTGACGCCCGAGCGAGTAGGCGGGAACGTACTCGAAGATCTTGCGCGCTTCGTCGCACAGCGAGTCGCGATCGCTGAGGGCGAGCATGATGCCGAGCTGATCGAGGAGATTCACGAGCGCGGTCTTGCGGGCGTACTCGATTCTCGTTTCGCTCAGCATCGGGAAGAGCTTCGCCAGCGTGCGACAATCGTCGAGGGCGCGATGGGACTGGCCGGTTGGAATGCCATAACGTTTCGCCAGGTGCTCCAGCCGGCGGCTGGTGGCGTGCAGCGTCCGGGCAAGTGGCAGCGTGTCGTACGTCGAGAAATCGGTTCCGCGCGGCAGGTGCATCGCCATTCGGCGGAGGATCGGGAAGTCGAACACATAGCCGTTGTGCGCGACCAGCACGTCGGCGCCGCAGAAGTCCCTGAACGCCGGCCACACTGACTCAAAGTACGGCGCGTCGGCGAC
>DHJM01000121.1:13071-17677 GCA_002404335.1 Gemmatimonadales bacterium UBA4720 | reverse complement strand
GCGAGCGAGATGGCTAAAGCCCTCGCGTACGATCTTGCCAAGCGCGCATACAGGCTGACTTGAACCACTGCGCGGACGGCCAATTATGACCGGGATGATTCGAGTCGCGGGAGAGCAGGACGCTGAATCCATAGCGGGCATCTACGCTCCAGCGGTGACCGACAGCTCCACATCGTTTGAGCTGACGCCGCCGAACGCCGAAGAAATGAGGCGGCGCATACTCGCCGTTCTGCCACAGCATCCGTGGCTCGTTTGCGAATCATCAGGCGCGGTGCTCGGATATGTCTACGCGACAACCCACATGGAGCGCGCGGCTTACAGGTGGTCGGTCGACGTCTCGGCTTACATCAGACACGACGCGCACCGTCGGGGAATTGCCAGAGCGCTTTACACCGCACTGTTCGAGATACTTGTCATTCAAGGGTATCGGAACGCTTACGCAGGTGCCACACCAGAGCCCATCGCCTTCTCAACGCTCGTGACCTCTCGCGGGGTGAAGGCTGCCCTCGCACGCGCCGAGGGCCTTCTCAGGCTGCGTTAACGGGTCGCCTGAAGCTGTCGACGGCCAGGGACGGGTGAAACTTCCAACCATTTTCGCCTGTACGGTATCTAACGCCTTAAAGCAGTCTTTCCCCGGTCTTCACCCTGACTCGACAGCACCTATGATTGGCGTCGCCCTGCTGGGACTCGCGGTAAGTCTACAGCATCCAGCTCAGATACCTGTCCGCGCCGATGCGCGGCAGTCCAAGCCCCCCGTTTCCTCTCGAATCGGCGCCCCGACCGATAGCGGCGTGACCGCCACCCGGGCGGAAGCCGCGCCGGTGATCGATGGCAAGGACGACGATGCGGTCTGGCGCACCGCCCCGCCCATAACGGCGTTCAAGCAGTGGCAGCCCACCGAGGGAAAGACGCCCCGCTTCAAGACCGAGGCGAAGGTGGCATACGACGCCGCGAATCTCTACGTGTTCGTGCGCGCGTTCGATCCGCATCCCGACAGCATCATCCGACTTCTCGAGCGGCGCGACAGCTTCACACCATCCGACATGATCTGGATCTTCGTCGACTCATATCACGACCGGCGAACCGGTTACGAGTTTGGCGTCAACGCGGCTGGCGTGAAGATCGACCAGGCCGTCTATAACGGCGGGAACGAGGACGGCGCCTGGGACGGCGTATGGGACGCCGCGACTCGAATCGATTCCCTCGGCTGGACGGCCGAGTTTCGGATTCCACTCTCGCAGATGCGCTACAGCAGGGACCGATCGCACATCTTCGGGTTCACGATCGATCGCGACATCTATCGGTACAGTGAGCGGGTGAGCTGGCCCGCGTTCAGCCAGGCGAAGCCCGACCTGGTGTCGCAGCTCGGCACCCTCGACGGCATGGACGACCTGGAGGCGCCGCGCCGCCTCGAGGCGATGCCATACCTCGTCAGCAAAAGCGCGTCGCAGATCACCAACAACGCCTACGGACAAAAAGCGAACGTGACGGTCGGCGGCGACGTGAAATATCGTGTGGCTTCGAACCTGACGCTCGACGCGACGATCAACCCTGATTTCGGGCAGGTGGAGTCCGACCCCGCGGTCCTCAACCTCTCTTCATACGAGTCGTTCTTCGACGAACGGCGCCCATTCTTCGTCGCAGGACGTGGGTTGTTCCGCTTCGACGTGAACTGCAGTGCCGTCAACTGCAACGGCGAAACGCTCTACTATAGTAGACGCATCGGCCGCACGCCCGAGCTGGCCGGCATCTATGGCGATACCGTTCCACTGCAACCGACGACGATCCTCGGCGCCGCGAAGCTCCTGGGTCGGTTCCCGCACGGAACGACGGTCGGCGTACTCGACGCCATGACTGAACGCGCAACGAGTCCTGGTGATACGACCTTCGAGCCACGGACGAACTTCGCCGTCGTGCGCGCTACGCAGGATTTCCGCGGCGGCAACAGCGCCATCGGGGGAATGTTCACCGCGGTGAACCGCAGCCTGGATTCGTGGTCATCCCCGTATCTCCCCAAGACCGCTTATGTAGGCGCTCTCGACTTCCGGCACCGCCTCTTCAAGAACAACTACGAGGTCTCTGGATCACTCGATCAGAGTCGCGTGGAGGGAACGCCCGCGGTGATGCTCTCAACGCAAACTGATGGGGTGCACAACTACCAGCGCCCGGACGCCGACCTTCCGCTCGACCCGAACCGTACGTCGCTCACCGGCAACGCGGAGGAGCTCAAGGTGCGCAAGATCGGCGGACAGCACCTCTTGTTCGAGACCGACTATCAGCGCCGCTCCGAAGGATTCGAGATCAATGACCTGGGCTTTCTCCGACGCGCGGACCAGGTGTCGTGGAATACATGGGTCGGATTCTTCGACCGGCACGAGCGAAAGTTCTACAACCGCCTTCAGTGGAACAACAACTGGTGGCAGTACTGGACCACGGACGGTCTGCCGCTCGAAGCGGCGTACAATTCGAACATCCACATCACATTAAAGAACAACTGGTCGTTCCATACAGGCGGAACAGTAGGACAGCTCGGCACCACTTACGACGATCGTTCGGCGCGGGGCGGACCGGCAATCCGGCAGGATCCCTACGTCGCTCCGTGGCTCTTCATCAATGGCAATGATCGCCGAGCGGTCGTTCCGTTTATGGGTGTGAACTATTTCAGAGGAGAGGCGGGCCGGAACTCGTCATTGAATCTCAACCCCGAGCTCGACTACAAATTCCTTGGGCGATTCAGCTCGGCACTCATCTTCAACTGGTCGCACAACATCGCCGACAACCAGTTTTACGGCAACTTCACCGACGCTGGTGGGACGCACTACACTTTCGCCCACCTCGACCAACACACGACATCGGTGACGGCGCGCCTCAATTACACGTTCACGCCAGATCTCTCGCTTCAGGGATACCTGCAGCCGTTCGTGTCGAAGGGCACATATAGCAATGTGCGGCAACTCTCCGCGACTCCCCGGGCGGACGCATACGACGACCGCTACGCGCCATACATCAATTCCGCCGTCACCAGCGACCCCGGCGGATTCAACTTCAAGGCGTTTCAATCGAACATGGTCTTACGCTGGGAGTACAATCCCGGCTCCACGCTCTTCGTCGTGTGGAACGAGGGGAGGCAGGGATACAACCCGCTCGAAGGAGCCCAGGACTTCCACGGCGATGTCCGCGATCTGTTCCGCTTGCACCCGGCCAATACGTTTCTCGTGAAGGTGTCGTACTGGCTCAATCGGTAAAGTCTGGGGTCTATCGCGCGGTGGATGGGTCGCGAATACCGAAGCAGGGAGCTGAAGGCTTGGCAGCAGCTACGCTGGGAGCTATTCGATGTGGCGAACCCGACCCGGCGTAACAAGCGTCCGGGTCGACTACACCAAAAAAAGAGATCAGATCGGAACGCAAGTATGAAGGCTCCGAGCGCAAAAGCTGTAAAGCTTTCAGCTCCCTGCTTCGGTTCTGTGGATGCCAGCACCGCGAAACAATCACCGCCCCGCATTAATAGCGGAAGGCACCTCGCTGACCGTCTCGATCACGGGCTCGCTCGTTTCGAGCAGCAGGGTCTCCAGATCGAGATCGCGCTGAATGCGGCGCATGACATCGTCCGCGATCACGCCGTTGTCCCGAAGCTCGGCGATCGCCCGCTGTTCGGCGCCGAGCATCGCCGAGCGAACGCGACGGTACTCCTCGGCGCGAAGCTCGTCGATCGCGGCCGCCTCATGCGACGGGGCGACGGTGAAATGCTCGTGCGCGACATCCCCGGACTCACCCTCGTGCGGCTCAGCCTCGCGCGCCGCCCACCGTCTCGCGCGCTGCCGATGCCGCTGACGCAGGTAGCGCACAACCTCGGGATACTGCGAGCTCGCAATTCCGGGTTCATCCAGCATTCGGAGACCCGCCTCCGCGGCGGCAAGTCGCGCGTGCGCATCCTCAGCCGCCTCCTCCTCGTCGGCGCCAATGCCGAGCAACCGCGCAACTGACGCGAGCGTCGTCCCCTGGAGTACGAGCGTGATGAAGATGACGCAAAAAGTGATGAAGATGATTTGTTCGCGCGCCGGGAATCGCGCGCCTGATGCCGTCAACAGCGGCAGCGACAGCGCGAGCACAAGAGAGTCGCCGCCGCGCAGACCGGCCCACGCGATAAAAAACACGGAGCGCCAGGGAGGCAGCGGCTCGTGGCTGCCACGAAGCCAGCGGAAGAATATCCGGAAGATGTACGTGCTCGGCATCACCCACGCGATTCGAACGAGCACCACGCACAAACTCACGACCGCCGCTTCACCGAGTAGCGTGGAGAGCGGGAGCCGGTCCAGCGCGCGAGTGATGTTGGGGAGCTCGAGGCCTACGAGGATGAACACGAGGCTCTCGAGGATGAACGTGACGACAGTCCACGTCCCATAGATCTGCACTCGCGTTTCGGCGCCTATGACTTTGGGAACCGTGCGCGCCGCATACAAGCCCGTAGCGACTACCGCCAGGACTCCCGATGCGCCGAGGAGATCAGCCAACAGATAGGATGCGAACGGCGTCAGCAGTGACACCGTGTTCGCGACCACTGGCACCCTTCGCGTGACGCGATGCACTCGCGCGACGATCACTCCGA
>DHJM01000121.1:3244-13021 GCA_002404335.1 Gemmatimonadales bacterium UBA4720 | reverse complement strand
GGGACGGCGAGAACGCGCCGGTGACAGCGGCCGCGACCGCCAGCCGATAGGTCACGAGCGCCGTTGCATCGTTGAGGAGCCCTTCGCCCTCGAGAATGCTTACGATTTCCCGCGGCATGCGCAGCGAGCGCATGATGGAAAGGATGGCGACCGGATCTGGAGGGGAGATGATCGCGCCGAGCGCGATCGCCGCGGCCCAGGTGAACGATGGATGCAGCGCGTGCGCGACGGCAGCAACGGCGGCCGTCGAGACGAGGACCATGACCACCGACAGGCGAAGGATCGGCCCGAACTCGCGCCGAAAGTCGCGAAGAGGATAAGCGATCGCCCCCGAGTACAGCAGCGGCGGGATGAATATGAGGAACAGAACGTCAGGTGGCAGGGTGACCCGCGGCAGCCCCGGGACGAGCGCGAGGAGCAGCCCGCCGACGACGAGCACGGCGGCGTACGGAACAGCCAGCCGCTCAGCGACGAGGCGAAGTCCCGCCGAGACGGCAAGGAGAAGCAGAATGAGCTCGAGGGCGGCCAAGGCTGCTCCAGAAAGTAGACTGCCGATTGTCAGTCGGCGTCTGTTTTACTGAGTAATGACGCTCTCCGCGGGCATGGTAACAGCGGGCAGGCTAAAGGAAAACGTACTTCCGTGGTCCACTTCGCTTTCGACCCAGATCTTCCCGCCGTGCGCTTCAACGAGGTCTTTCGCAATGGCAAGCCCGAGCCCGACACCACGCTGATCGTTCTTCCGCGCCTGCCAGAAGTTGTCAAAGAGATGCGACATCTGTTCCGGCGGGATGCCGGGCCCATCGTCCACGACCTGAAACACAACCTGATTGTCGTCGTGGATCGCGCGCAAGCTCACCGATCCCTGTTCCGGTGTGAACTTGATCGCGTTTCCGACCAGGTTGCCGACGATCTGCGACACGCGCTTGGGATCAGCGCGCACGATAGCGCTGTCCTGCGTCGCTATGTGGAAGTGAAGGTGACCCCGCTCGGCGAGCGGACGAAATGTCTCTTCCGTCTGACGCATGATGGTTTCCACGCTCACTTCCTCGATCTCGAGCGAGAGCCTCCCCGCCTGCAGACGCACATGATCGAGCAGATCGTCGATCATGCGGTTCATCTGCTTCGAGGCGCGCGTGGCGATGCCGAGCATCTCCGTCCGGCGCTCGGGAGCCAGGTGCTCCTCGAGCAACAGCTCATTCGTCATGAGAATGAGATTCAGCGGATTGCGAAGGTCGTGCGCGACGACGCCGAGAACATCTTCGCGTGCCTGGACGAGCAGCTCCGCGCGGCGCCGCTTGTCGAGCTCCGCGTCGTAGGTCCGCGCCCGGTACAGCGCAGTCGCCGCGGCCTGGGCAAGCAGCATAGTGAACGCCCTGTCAGACGCGCCAACCGCGGCGGCTTCCTTGAAGTGAAGCGCGAGTGAGCCGACCGTCTCCCCGACATGCACGAGTGGTGTCGCCAGGTAGGTCTGCATGTCCGCGAGCTCGCCGAAGTCCTGATACACTCCCGAGAACTTCTCCCGGAATGCCTCCGGCGATTCGATGGAGATCATTTCGCCTTTGCGGAGAGCGTGAACCACCGGAACATCGGAGTCCATCGTCAGCTTAGCCAGCTGAGCCTCCAGGGTCGGCGTCAGGCCGCGTGCCCCCAGGAATTTGAGGCGATCACCCTCTACCGACACAAGTACGCCGCGAGCCGCCTCGACCACCGCGAGACCCTTGGTCAGCACGACCGCAGTCACCTCGTCCACCGACATTGCTTCGGAAAGCGCGGTCGTCACATCGAGGAGCTTCGTCGCGCGCTTGGCGACGCGCTGATTTTCGTCGTTGAGGCGCCCGAGCGCCGCCGCGTGGGAATCGGCTAGAACTCGCGAGCGCCGCAGCGCTTCCATCGTGCCGGCAATGATTACGGCGACGACGAGGAAGGTCGCCACCGAGAGCGTTCCATTCTCCGGTCCGAGCCCCACCCAGCCGGGCCCAAGAAAGTGGATCCTGATCAGGACCAGTGACATTGCCGTCGCCAGAATGCTCGGCCCCAGTCCGCCGAACCAGGCCGAGATCGCGACGGCGGGTATGAAGAGCATGAAGCTGGGTGTCGGCAGGTCTCGCCTGAGTGCGATCGTGAGGGCATGCGCCAGGATTGTGGTCACGAGCGCGAGCACATAACGCGAGCCGATAGTCCACAGAGGCCTGGAGCGCTTTTGAGATCCGACCAAGTTCCGTCCCGGCGTGGCGGAGGCGTATCAACGATCGCGCCTCGAGCGATGAAGCTCTACTGGTTTCAAGCTAGCACCAGAGCGCGCCCCTCGCTATTTCCCTGCCCCGGGGGTGCGCGCTATAGCGGCGGCCCCTCATCCGACGAACGCCATTTGCGATAAGCCATAACCGTCACGCCCGCGCAGATAAGGAACGCCGGAACGATCAGGATAAACATCGCCTCCAACATACCCGGCATGTAGCGGTTCATTTACCCTCCACCCGCGGGTGTGCTGCTGGCGCTGACAGGGAGCCTCATCGACGTCACGCGAAACGCGTCGGGCCACAGGTGATCGAACATCACCAGCACGAATACCAGAGCCGGAATGAGGCTCCAAAAGAGGATCCGTCGCTCGTATTTCAGATGCATGAAGTACATGAGCGCCACCCCAGCCTCGATCAGAGCGAGCGCGAGCAGCGCTATCAGCAGCGCGAGTGGACGCAGGCCCCCATACGTCAAGAGGACCTCGACGATTACAATCCCGAGCAGTCCTGCCCAGAGGACTGTGTAAAACCTCATTCCCGGACTAGAGCTGGACCCAGCACTCGACATCTCCACCTCTTCTCTTCGGACGTTGGTCAGCGCGCGTTCAACAGATAAACGAGCGGAAATACGAACATCCAAACCAGATCTACGAAATGCCAGTAGAGTCCGGTCGTTTCGATGTAGCTCGCGTCCAATCGACCGCGTCGATAAAGCAGAGTGACTACTCCGATGGCGATCACACCGCTCACCACGTGCAGGAGGTGCAATCCCGTGATGCCGAAAAACGCCGCGCCGAAAAGCGGGGACCCCCCGAGCGGGTTATGGCTCGGACTCCACCCCTCGTGGATCATGGAGAACCATTCGCGCAGGTGCAGCGCGGCGAAGCCGGTCCCAAGCAGCATTGTCGCGCTCAACCAGCGAATTGCGCTCGGACGGCCGGCGCTCGCAGCACGGACGCCACCCAGCATCGTGAGGCTGCTCGTGAGCAGCACGAACGTCATCACGATTGCGTTCAGAATCGTGGGAGAGAACGCGAACGGCTTTGTCCAGTCCGGGCTGCCAACGCGTACGTACCCGTAAGCGAAAAGGAGCGCGCCAAATGTGGCACCGTCGGCGATGATGAAAAGCCACATCACCAGTTTTTTGGTCGAAACGCCATAAGGGCGCTCCTCGCCGACCGCGCCGTGCGCGTGCTGCATCGTTAGTTCAGCGTGACTCACGCATGTCTCCGTTCGGCTAAATGCGGGTGGCGAGCATCGCGAACAAATACAGCCACAGAACCGTCATGAAGTGCCAGTAGAGTGACGCGGCTTTATAGGCGCTCGCCGCGCGTTCTGCGCTTGAGCGGCGGACACGGTAGACGACATAGAGAAGACCCGCGAGCCCACCCAGGAGGTGCAGCCCGTGCATCGCTGTCAGCAGGTAGAAGAAAGAGCTGCTCGGACTCGAGGCCAGCGTGAGACCCTGACCGGCGAGATTGCGCCACGCCATGATCTGACCAGCGAGAAACAAAAACCCGAAGAGGATCGTGACGTAAAGCCAGGTGAGATGAGGCGCATCGATGGCCCCGCCGCTACCAGGCCGGTCGACCTTCGCGCCGCTGCGCGCGCGCGCCATGTACAAGGTTGCGCTGCTCGCCACAACGACCAGTGTATTGACAAAAAGGATTGGTGGGAGCGTAAAATGCACCCAATCGGGATTCGCGCCCTGCCGAACGATGAGGGCGCTCGAATAGGCTGCAAACGACATCGTGATTGCCGCGATGCCGACCCAGACTCCGGTTTGGGCAGGCGATGCCGGCGACTCTACAGAGAGGGACGTCACGACGCCGCAGCCACAGGTTCGGGCTCCGGAGAATTCTGCATTATGTAGTCTCCGTCCTTGCCCGCAACCCCATATTCGTTCGGACCGTGATAGACGACCGGATGATGGCCTCCGAAGTTGTCGTGCGGAGGCGGCGAGCTGGTCGTCCACTCGAGCGACGTCGCCTGCCACGGATTAGCCGAGGCAATTTCCCCGCGAAATCGACTCCTGAAAAGGTTGTAGAAGAAAATGAGCTGAGCGGCTCCCGTGAATATCGCCGCGACAGTAATGAACCGGTGCAATGGGATCGAGCCCTTCATGTAGTCGACCGTGAAGGCGGAGTAGCGCCGAACGTTGCCGGCGAGCCCCAGCCAGTGCATCGGCATGAAGATGCAATACACGCCGATGAAGGTCAGGATAAAGTGCCACTTGCCCAGCGTCTCGTTCATCATGCGGCCGAACATTTTTGGAAACCAGAAGTAAACTCCGACAAAGATTCCGAACATCGATGCCACTCCCATCACGAAGTGGAAGTGGCCGACCACGAAATAAGTCCCGTGCAGGTAGCTGTCGATCGCTGGCTGCGCCAGGAAAAAGCCGCTGATCCCACCGCTGACGAACACTGAAATGAAGCCGAGGCAGAACAGCGCCGCGGTGTTGAACCGCATTTTGGCGCCGTACAAAGTTCCGATCCAGAGGAGCGTTGTGATCGCGGCCGGAATGGTGATGATGAGTGTGGGAACCGAAAACACCGTCGCCGAGAATGGGTTCATTCCGCTCATGAACATGTGATGGCCCCACACCGTGTAGCTCAGAAACGCGATCGCTGCCATGCACACTATGAACACGCGTGGCCCAAGCAACGGCTTTCTCGTCACCGCGGGAAGAACGTGCGAGACGATTCCAAAACCGGGGAGTATGGCGATGTAGACTTCGGGATGTCCGAAGAACCAGAAGAGGTGCTGCCAGAGAAGCGGCGACCCGCCCGCGTGAGGCTGCAGTCGGTCGCTTATGACGAGGCCGGCCGGGATGAAGAAGCTGGTGCCAGCCACGCGGTCGAGCAGTAGCAGAACGCAGGCGGGAAGCAGCACTGAGAACGCAATGAGGCCAATCACCGCAGTGATGAACCAGGCCCAGGTGGAAAACGGCATTCGCGCCAGGGTCATGCCTTTGGTGCGAAGATCGAGGGTAGTCGCGATGAAGTTCAGCGATCCCAGTAGCTGGCCAATGCAGAAAATTCCAATCGAGATGACCCACAGCGTCTGCCCCCATCCCTGCCCGGGACCAGCGTCCTTGCCCACCGCGCTGAGGGGTGCATAAGCGGTCCAGCCAGACAGAGGCGGTCCTTCGGGCACGAAGAAAGCCGAGACCAAGACGACAAACGCAACAAACGTCACCCAGAACGACATCATGTTGAAGCGCGGGAAGGCCATGTCTTCCGCGCCGATCTGAATCGGCAGGATGAAATTTCCGAAGCCGGCAAAGGGCGCCGTCGTGAGCACGAAGAACACCATGATCGTGCCGTGCATCGTCATGAGCGACAGGTAATACTCGGGCGTGATGATTCCACCCGTTGCCTCCCGGGAGATTGCGCCCAGGAATGGTATGGCGCGTGTTGGCCAAGCGAGATGCAGCCGCATCAGCCAGGAGAGGATCATTCCCGTCGTAACCGCGACCAGAGAAAGATCGAGGTACTGCCGCCCGATTACCTTGTGATCGAGGCTGAAGACCTTACGCCAGATGCCCGCGGGCCGCGCGGTGTGACTACTGTCCGGACTGTTCATTTAACCATTTCTTGAAGTCGTCGGCACTCATCACCTCGAGATAGGCGCGCATGTTGTAGTGCCCCAGTCCGCACAACTGGGTGCACACTATTTCGCTCTTTGTAAGTCGGGTGGCGGTGAAATGGATCGGTATCACAAGCCCCGGCACGAAGTCCTGCTGCAGTCGCAGATCCGGTGCATAGAAGGCGTGACTCACGTCCTTCGCGTGCAGCTCGAGCAGAATTGGCGTGTTCACCGGCACCGCCAGCGTCGCCGCGACGATGTCGTCGCGGGCGGCTGTATCATTGGCCGGGTCCAACCCGAAGAAGTTTCCGCTCGATTCGTCGATGAGCTCGGGGTGGAGTGCGCCGAATTTGCCGTCGGGCCCCGCATACCGGAAATAGTAGGCGAACTGCTCGGCCTGAACGTCGATCTTGAGCGAGTTGGGATCAGCGGAAGCAACGTAGATGCTCGCCCATATTTTGGAGCCCACGAGCGTGAGTGCCAGGATTTCGGCGCCGACGAGAATGATCGCGCCGACCACCATCGGAGTGGCACCGCCCGGGAAAATCTTGATCTTGCGCTGGTCGTTGTTGTCGGCGAACCGCCATACGAAGAAAGCCAGGACCAGCTGGGCGACAACGAAGAGAATGCCGGAAGTAACCATCGTCTCCGTCATCTGATGATCGATGCCCGCTCCCAGCAGGGAAACATCGGGTGGCATCCACCAGTGGTGCGAGACAAAAATCGCCGTAGAGACGATCGTGATGATCGTCACGACGATGGCGAAGACTTTGCCCACGGCGCCGCGGCTTCTTTACGCCCGCTCTGGATTTCTGGCGGTCAGTAAGGCGTCGCCTTGAATACGAAATTCGCGTGGGCGGTTCCGCCGCTGCTGACCGTCACGTCCTGCGTCTGTGTGCCGAATTTTTCCTGCCATGCCGTGAGCGTGTACTTCCCCGGCGGCAGTCCCTTCAAGTGGAACTCACCGTGGTCGTCGGACACCGAGTAGTGGGATGTCGCTAGCACCGCGAAATATCCGTGCATCCAGGGATGAACGTTGCATTTCACCGGAATGAACTCCGGTTTGTCATACGTCGTCTTGATCGCTGGCGATCCGGGCGGCTGAGACTTGTTCCACTCGGAGTTCACGCGCGCCATCGGGTGGATGTTATGCGAAGTCTGGTCGTTGTTGTAAATCTCGAGTGGCTGATTCACTCCCATTACGGCTACGTGGGGGATGTACTCGCACCCCTTCTGGTCATACCTGACGGGCTGGGAAGCAGGCCCGCCCTTATCGCCCGCGGACACGTAGACAACCACGTATTCGAGAGTGTTGCTCGGCCCGGTTACAACGCTTTCCGTCATCACCGGAGTCGCGTGCTGCTTGGCGCACGAGGGCTCCTTGGCCATATCGATGGGCTTCATCTTCGGAGGCGTGCCCGTAAACGTAATTGTCCCCTCTACAGAACCTGGAGCCACAATGGGGGCGGTGAATCTGCCTGCCCTGGTGGTGGCTGCCGAGGAAACGAGAAACGCGATCGCGAGAATGAAAAAGCTTCTTTTATGCATCTGGGTGTCGCTTCTCAATTAGAGGTTGAGGATTAGGGTTGTTGTGTGTCTGGCCCGATGGGCTTGAGCGTGTTCGCGTGCGTCGAGAGCCAGGGTTTCCAGGTCGCTGCTTCGGGGGTATTTAGCGGCTGCAGCGTGCGGAGGAAGTGCACGAGATCCCAAGCTTCGTCTGGTTTCAGGTTGTCTACAAAGGACGGCATCGGTGTTCCGTCGACGCCAGTCATGAAAATCCGGTAGAGATCCTCGTTCGTCTGTCCGCACTTGAAGCGGCTTCCGTCCGAAAAGTTGTGCGGCATGATTTTATTGTCTTTGCTGTCGGTGAGCGCCGAGGCCGCAGGACCATCACCATGACCGGCTGGTCCATGACACTTCCAACATTCCATTTTCTGAAAGAGCGCCCTTCCGCGAAGCATGCTCTCCACCGTGGGAGGAGTTTCCCGCGAGATGACGATCGGCGCTCCATGCCCCTCACTCCATCGCGAAGAAAACGTCTTGATGTACGCGACCAGGTCGGCTCGCACTTGTCCGGTAAGTGGCAGCCATGATGGCATGTTGGTCGAGGCGAAGCCGCGCTCGATCGAATGGTCGAGATCTTCGTCGGTCGGAAGAGTGCCCGTGGGAGTCGACCGGCATTTGAACACCGCCGCCGTGAAATCGCGCGGCTTGGGGTCGATCCACTGCGCGTTTTCCCCCATGCCATCGCCGGCGGGTCCGTGGCACCCGACGCAATAGCGACGATACTGCTTTTTCCCCGCGGCCGCGTGTCCATTCAGATTTCCGACATGGCTCTCCTGAGCTGGCAGCGATGCGGCGGCGGCGATGCAAATAGCGGCGCCGAGTATCCACGCCAGCTTTTGTTGCGAAGTTCCGAGCCTCATGATGAGCCTCCCGGCCTTAGAAGGCAAAATCGAGCGCAAACAACAACGAACGCGCCCAGACGGGCGTGTCCGTCGACAGCGGCGGCAATCCCACCCCCGCCCCACTCAAGGGTGCCGCCCCGAGAGTCTTCACCATCGAGAACTCGGTGTGCAAAGCCAGCCCCGCACGGCTGGTCATCATGGGGTACCAGCGGTAGCCGAACGTGTACGCGTCGATGTTCCCCAGGTTGCTCGGCGTTGAAGGAAGCGCCTGCTGCGACATCCGGATGAACTCACTCCGCTGCGTAAAAATAAACTGCGGGTTCACGTAGTAGTGCAGCTCGAGAAAGCCCGCGTTCCACTGCGCCGATCTGGCGCCCGCGGGCAGCGGCTGGTCTCCGGGCGTCGCGGTGCCGAGATACGCATCGTCCGACCCGCGCATGTACAACGGTAGAAGCTCGAAATCGCCTAAGAAGAAGTCGCCCACCACACCATAGCGCTGGAACGGCTTATTCAGAAATCCAGTGCCGGGTATCGGTTCGCCGCCGCTCGTTTGGAAGGACGTCGGTCGCTGGCCAAAATACGCGTAGGCGCCCAGGCGCTCCACACCAATACTTCCCGCGTCGAACGCCTGGCTGAACGTGACGGCGCCATCGTAGGAGTGACCGCCTCCGTCCATGTTTGGCTCACCGTCCGAGTTCTCGAGAACAGCAACGCCGTAACGCGTGTAGCTGTTGTTGGAATGTCCCGACATCTCGACGCCCAGCTGATTGTCGCCCAAGCCAAAGGTCGTGGCGGAGCCGACCGGCACGAAGTGGTAACTCTGGTAGAACCCGCCGTTGCCTGAGAGCCACAGTTGCCGCTTCTCGGAGACCATGTTGTCGAGCTCGAATTTTCCGAACTTGACATTGGCCCAAGACGAATTGAGCAGATTGTCGAAGCGCACGAACGCCGCCTCGAGCCCGACCGCTCCGCTGTTTTCGATGGCCGAGACGAATCCGAACGAGATATCCTTGTGCAGCGTTCCGATGAACAGAAGGTCGACTCCCGAAAGATCGAAACCGTGCTGGCTGATCGTTCTTTCGACGGTGCCGCTGGTTCCATCTCCCGGCGTTGCATCTACCGGTTGATGCGTGGTGCTCTCAAAATGCCACTGGGGACTTGTCCTGATCGCGGCCGGCCAATACGAGGGATTCTGCCAAATCGGAGCGTCGCGATCATTCCCGAGCTGGTACCCGTTGTCGCGGAATCTTGTTCCGAAGGCGTTGAGCTCGGGCCAGGTGGTATGGCAGGCGGAGCAGGGGAGGGAGTACTTGCGAGCGAACGCGGGGATAAGCGCCTTGTTGAAGCGGGCCATCTTCAACTGCCCATAATGCTCCGGCACGGTGCTGCGATGGCCGGCTCGGGAATCCGAAAGCCTCATGGGGACGGCGGCGTACGGTCCGGAGTTGTTATGCGGAGTGTGGTAACTCGGCGGACTAACGCCAGTGGCTCGGGGAGGCGCGAGAGCCAGAGTGCTCAACACAAGCGCTGCGGCGGCA
>DHJM01000121.1:2530-3071 GCA_002404335.1 Gemmatimonadales bacterium UBA4720 | reverse complement strand
GGCAAGCTGTCAACTGCAGCAGTTGCGGGACAGTATTCACGGTCGGCGCGCTTGTCAAGCGCCCCGCGTTTATCATTTTGGGGTAAAGGCCGCCGCCGCGTGTTCTTCCGGTCACGTATTCTTCCGTATGAGAGAATTGCTGGGCTATCACCTCCAGCGCCTATGACTCTTCCGGGCAGTGTATTTACAGCGCCTGATGGCGTACGCGGCTTTGACACGGCCGAGAAAGTTCCCGCAAGCGCGGTCGCAGCCCTCCGCAAAAAGGGCTTCCGATTCTGTGTGCGATATGTCCGGAGAGACAAGCCACACGCCTCCGCTCTGAGCGCGAACGAAGCGAAGTCACTTCTCAACGCCGGACTCGGCCTCATGGCGGTTCAATACGTCGAGTCGGAGTCGTCGTGGAAGCCGACATCCGCCAAAGGAAGTCGCAACGGCGAGGTCGCTGCCTCGGAGGCGGAAAAACTCGGGCTACCGTGGGGAGTAACGATCTGGTGCGATCTCGAAGGCGTCGACGTCGGAACTCCTGCCCAGAGAGTCATCG
>DHJM01000121.1:0-2326 GCA_002404335.1 Gemmatimonadales bacterium UBA4720 | reverse complement strand
AGAGTGAGCGCCGATGCCCTCGGGGGTCGGCCAACACTACTCGCGTTGGATGGATGGCCTGAGCTGCCGTAGTCGTCATTGCGACATTGTCCGGGCGAGACTGAAGAGCAAACAACAAAGAACTGGGTCGGAGGTGTCAGAGGCGTAGGTGCCAGGTTTCAGGTCACTACGCCCAGACTTTCCTATCGCCATTCAATTCACAGGCAGGCGGGTTCAGTTGCTCTCACGCCACGGTGGCAAGTCCGGGCGTCGTGACCTGAAAACTGGCAACTGTGCTTCTGACACCTCCCACCCCGTTCACAGCAGTTCAGACAATCTCTGTTCAAGAGATGGCGCCCGTCCGCGCTCCCCCCTTCACGACCTCGTAAGTAAAGTTCCGCGTGTCGCGGGCGACCCGATCCCAGTTGAAGTACGTCTCAACCAATGCCCGCCCAGCACGCCCCGTCCGCGTCCGCCGTTCGGCATCGCTGAGGTACGTCCGCAACGCCTCGACCACCACGGTCACGTCCTCTGGCGCCACAATCACTCCGTTCTCACCATCGCGGACGGCCGAGCGAACGCCGCCCGAGTCTCCGGCTATGATCGGCACGCCGGAGGCGGCTGCTTCGAGAAATGAGATTCCGAAGCCCTCGGCGTCGATGCTCCGGTCAAGTCGCGAAAGTCCGAGGTAAACCGTCGACGTCGCGTAAGCCTCGGCCACTTCATCGTCGGATAATGCCCCCGCGAAAATCACCCGGTCGGAAACTTTGAGATCGTCGGCGAGCTTTCGAAGGCGCGGCTCGTCGGGGCCCGTGCCGATTATCGCGTAACGAAGTGTCGGATACTCCGTCGTCAACGCCGCCAGCGCGCGCAGCACGACATCCTGTCCCTTGTGCGGAATGAGACGCGCCACGGTGAGCAGGAGCGGCGCATCTCCTATCGCCCACCTCGCTCGGAGCTTGCCGGTGTCGCGCCCCGGATGAAAGAAATCCGGATCCGTGCCGAGTCCGAAAGTTCCGATTGGCGGAATTCGCCCGATCCCGAGGCGGCCCATGACGTCGGCGGCCAATCCGGCAACCCACGCCGAGGTCGCGACTATCCCGCTTGCCGCCCCGAGGATGTGGCGCGCGCCGAACCGCTTGCGAGCGCTTGCACCGATGCCGGCCTGCTCCTTGAGCAGATCGCCGCCGTTCACGTAAACAAAGTAGGGGACACGCCGCCTCAGATGAGCGAGAAGCACCGCATAGCCGACCGGTCTGATGTTGCCACAATGCAGCACGTCGATGTCCCTCGCTGCACGGGCAGACAGCCATCGCCCCCATCGTAGCTGATTGGTGAAGACCTTGGCTTTCGAAAACCGAAAGGGCTGCCGATTGATCGCGTACGGCTCGGATGAATCGAAGGCGTCGGCACCCTTCGCACCAACGGTAGATACTTCGATGGTCGAGTCACCATCGGCGAAGCGCCGACACAGCTCGACGTGCCGGCGCGCCATGCCGCCCAGATCCGGAGCGTAATCCTGCGTTACAAATAGATGCCTCACTTCATGCCCGGTTGATCTTTGCGGCACCGAAGCCAGCGAGTCAGAATTCCGCGCTTACTTTGTCGCGAGGGCAATGACACTCCGCGAGGTAAGCATCTTAAGCGACCACATTTCCTTCAGGATCGAAGCGTTCTCGGTCGCGACGTCTTTCTTCCGCGCGTTCAGCCGGCGCCGGAAAAGCTGATTCCCGATCCAGATCATCGGACCACAAAGAAGAAGAAGAAAACGCGCAGAATCCTTGAACCGATCGTACGCAACGGACGTCGACTCAAACCCCGCGCGACGCAGCTGGTACGCGAGATAGTAGTAGCTCACCGGGTTGATGTGGCCGGAAGTATGAACCGGGTCAGCGCTCGACAGCAGCAGCGGATCGAACAGCGTGGCGAAACCGGAATGGAGATTCCGCCAACGGGAATTGAGGTTGAGGATGTTCGGCGTGCTGATGATCGCCAACCCTCCGGGGCGGAGAATTCGGTGGAGCTCGCGCGTGAAAGCGAACTGATCCTCGACATGCTCGATCACTTCGAGGCTGCACGCCACATCGACTGATGAATCCTCGTACGGCAGACGTCCGTCCGGTAAAATCCAGAGGCACTTCACTTCCGGATATCGAAAGGACTCAGGAAAAATGTCGCAGGCCGAGATCACTTCTGACGGCTGAAGTCCCAAGTTGGCTTGGACGCGCTCGCCGAGGAGCTGGGAGAAAAAGCCTTCACCGGCGCCGACGTCGGCGACGCGAATCCCGGGCTTTACGAGCGGCAAGACGAGCTGAAGCACCTTGTCGTTGGTGCTGCGATGCGAGAT
>DHJM01000014.1:0-2932 GCA_002404335.1 Gemmatimonadales bacterium UBA4720 | reverse complement strand
TTCGCACCCCGAATCGCGACATGCTGGACATGGGCAAGTATCTAATAGTGTGGAAGAAGATCAACGGTCAGTGGTATGTCGCGGCACTCAGCTTCACCAGCGACGCTGCAGCTCCGACTCCCATTCCCAGCAAGTGATGCGCTGAATAGGGGAGGTTCACACTCCCGAGCCTCCCCTATTTTGCCCGTCATCGATCCTCGCCTTCGCAATCGAGCCGGATGAAATTCAGGAAGTCGCTAACAACCAGCATACTTGTAGCTCTCGTCGCCGGGCTTGCGCTCGGCGCAATTATCTCCGCATCCGGCAATCGCACGCTCGCGTCCGCCGTTGGGTGGATCGAGCCGTTCGGCGAGCTGTGGGTGAACGCGATTCGGATGACGGTGGTGCCGCTGGTTGTTGCCCTGCTGGTCGGCGGCGTCGCGTCGGTTGCGGACCTGTCTACAGTTGGCCGGCTGGGTGCACGAACTCTTCTCACTTTCTTGTCGCTCCTGGTTCTTGTGGCTGTGGTGACTCTGATCGCTGCGCCGGTCCTCTTTTCCCTCCTTCGCGCCGACGCCCTCGCGATGACAGGCCTCAAGCCGGCGAACATCGTTGGGCCTGACGCCGCGCTCCAGGTACCAGGCTTCGGTCAGTGGCTGACCTCGCTCATCCCGACCAACGCGATCAAAGCGGCGGCTGATGGAGCGATGCTACCGTTGGTAGTCTTCTCGATCCTCTTCGCACTCGCGATAATGAAGACGGATCCACGCTTCAGGGCGACGCTTCTCGATTTCTTTCACGCGATCGGCGAGGCTATGCTGACGCTGGTGCGGTGGGTGATACAGGCTGCTCCCCTCGGAGTGTTCGCTCTCGCTGTCGCGCTCACCGCGCGGCTGGGCGTCTCGGTGGCGGGCACCCTCGGATTCTATGTTCTGATCATCTGCGGACTGTTCCTCGCCTGTACCCTGATGTTGTACCCGATCGCGGTATTGGGCGGACACGTTTCGCTCCGACAGTTCGCGAAGGGGATAGCGCCCGCGCAGGCAGTTGCGTTGAGCACTCGCTCTTCGCTCGCGTCCCTCCCGGCGCTACTCGAGGCTGCTGAACGACGACTCGTTTTGCCTCCCGCGGTAAGCGGGTTCACGCTTCCGCTTTCAGTTGCCGTCTTCAAGGTAAGTACTCCAATAACGCAAATCTGCGGAACGCTTCTCGTCAGCCACCTGTATGGCGTGCCGATTTCGGCGATCCAGCTCTTCACTATAGCTGCGCTCTCTGTGCTCCTTAGTTTCAGCTCGCCGGGAATACCCAGCGGTGGTCTTCTCATCATGGCCCCCGTGTTCGCGTCGGTTGGGTTGCCGGCGGAAGGCATTGGTATCCTCATAGCGGTTGATATTTTCCCCGACGCCGCCAGAACACTCCTCAACGTCACGGGCGACGCAGTTGCGGCGACGGTCGTCGCAAATCACAGCGGTGAGGTGATCGTCGCGGGCAACCCCGCGGAGACCGCGCGGAAAGGCGTTAGAGAGCCACACACTATCGGGAGGATCGAATGAGCACACGCCGCATTCGTTTAGTTCCGCTGCTTCCGTTTGCGCTTCTGCTCGCGTGTTCATCGCCCCCACAAGCCCAGCCGACTTCGGCTCCAGCCGATGAAAACGCGACTCGAGCTGCTCGGCTCGCGCAGAACGCTGCGATCGCAGCTCGGAACGCAGACAGTGTCGCTGCTTTCTGGACGGACGATGTTGCTGTGACTGGTGCGCGACAGCAACGACACGGTGGGCATCTTCGGACCCGGCTTCCAAGGAGCGACCGCCCAGGGGTTTACGGTGCGCGTGCCTGCCGCGGCGCTTGAGGAGGCTCGCGCGGTGGTGACTCTCGCCGACGGCACCGCCTAACTCAGGCGTTAACGCAACCGTAACGCCAATCTTTCGCCTCGCCCACCTCAAACACGCGCTAGAAGACCGGGGAAATCAGCGGCGAGTGCCGCATGTGAAACCCGGCAACACCACCGCGCGTTGGGCCCTTACGACACACCTCACCACAAGGGCGACACGAAATGACAGTCACCAGCATCGACGACTCCCAACGCAAAGCCGCAAGAGTCGCCGGGTTCGCTTACCTGTTCTCGCTGGCGATCGAGGTCATTCATGAATTCCTTATCAGCCCCCGCCTGACTGTCGCGGGCAACGCTGCCGAAACCGCTCGGAATATCCTGGCGCACGAATCACTATTTCGCCTCGGCATCGCCAGCGATCTGATTTACTCCGCAGGCACTGTAGTCCTACTCGCGGCGCTCTACGTGATTCTCAAGCCGGTGAGTCGGAACCTCGCCCTGCTCGCGACATTCTGGAGGCTGATATACGCCGTGACGTGGGTCGTTATCGCGCTCAATCTCTTCACGGCTCTCCGCCTCTTGAGCGGCGCCGAGTACATCCAGGCATTTGGAGCTGAGCAATTGCAGGCCTTGGCCAGGCTACACCTCTCTGGCTTCGACACGTATTACGTCGGCCTGCTGTTTTATGGATTGGCATCCACAGTGTGCGCCTACCTCTGGCTCAAATCACGCTACATCCCGAGAGGATTGGCGGCCTGGGGTGTGATCGCATCTGCATGGTGCGCGATCTGTACTTTCGTTTTCATCATCTCTCCCGGCTTCTCCAAAGTCGTCAACCTGTGGTGGTTCGATTCGCCAATGGGTATTTTCGAGATCGCGACGAGCTTCTGGCTTCTGTTCACGGGATTGTCGCCATCTGAGATCCCGGCGCACGACAGGCCAGGCAATCGAGCCCACCTCCCGGACTTATAATGCGTCGATACGTCAGCCTCCTCACCGCTCTCGTTGCACTGCAAGTCGTTGGGCCAGCGCACGGCCAAGCCTCGCGTCCCGCTCCGCATCAACCAACCTTCGCGAATCTCGGCACGTGTCGACTTGCGAGCGGCGCGACAATCGAGA
>DHJM01000065.1:40033-76777 GCA_002404335.1 Gemmatimonadales bacterium UBA4720 | reverse complement strand
CTCACGTTCCTCAGCTCGGAATCGCGAGTCTTCAGGATTCGACCGGCTTGCACGTGACCCAAGTGATTCCGGAAAGCGCCGCGGCGGTCGCGGGCGTCCAGCCCGGCGATCAACTCATTTCCGTGGGCGGAATCAATGCCGACGATCCAAACTGGACTGAGAAATTCCGCTCGCGTTACGCCCGTCAACCGGAAGGCACCGAGCTTCCCGTTGTTATTCGTCGAACCGGAGCCGAGCAGACTCTGACCACTCGACTCCATTTCGTCATTAGCGTCGGCTCGCATCTGATCGAGGACGCGCGCGCCTCGGCAAAAGCGCGCAAAGTGAGAGACGGACTACTGCGCGGAGTAACTCAGCCCTAACCGCCCTGCTTGAGCACCGCCTTCGCGATGGTCTGCAGCTGCATATTGGACGTCCCTTCGTAGATCGTCCCGATCTTGGCGTCGCGATAGAACTTCTCCACCGGGTAGTCCTTCGTGTAGCCGTAGCCTCCGAAGAGCTCGACGCAGAGCGACGTGACGCGCTCGCACACCTGTGAGGAGAAGAGCTTCGCCATCGCCCCTTCGCGCGCGATGTCTTTTCCGGCGTCCTTGAGACGCGCCGCGTTGTACACCATCAGCCGCGCGGCCTCGACATCTGTCGCAGCCTGGGCGATCTGGAACTGGATCCCCTGGAATTCGGCTAGCGGCTTCCCGAATTGCTTGCGCTCGCTGAGGTACTTGATGGTGACGTCGAGCGCGCCCTGCGCGACGCCGATCATCTGCGCGCCGATGCCGACGCGTCCTTCGTTCAGCGTGTTGATCGCAATCTTGTAACCCTGTCCCACGGGACCGAGCACGTTCTCTGCGGGAACCTCGCAGTTGTCCAGCAGGAGCTCGACGGTGCTCGAGGCGCGAATCCCCAGCTTGTCCTCCTTCTTGCCGACCTTGAATCCCTTGAAGTCCCGCTCGATGATGAAGGCCGTGATCCCTCGATAACCGGCCGATGGGTCGGCGTTCGCGAAGACGACGAAGATTCCTGCCTCCGCCCCGTTGGTGATCCAGAGCTTCTGACCACTCAAGAACCAACGATCGCCGCGCTTCTCGGCGCGCGTGGCAAGGCCGAACGCGTCTGAGCCCGAGCCTGACTCCGAAAGCGCGTACGCGCCGAGGACTTCCGAAGTGAGCAACGGCAGATACTTCGATTTCTGCGCGTCGCTGCCGTATCGAACGATGGGATAATTCACCAGCGTATTCTGAACGTCGCAGACGATGGCCGACGCAGCATCCACCTTGCTGATCTCCTCGACCGCCAGCGTCACCATGAAGAGTGAGCCACCGGCTCCCCCGTACTCCTCGGGAACCTCGATGCCCATGAGCCCGAGCTCGAAATACTTCGGAAACAATGCCGGGTCGAGTCTCCCTGCTTTCTCCATTTCCGCCGATCGGGGACGCACCTCTTCGTCCGCAAACGCCGCAACCGCGTCGCGGAACATCATCTCCTCCTCGGAGAGGAGAGTCAGCGCGGACGAAGAAGTAGTGGCGTCAGCTTGCATCGTATCTACCAGATTCGCGGCTGGATTGCGGTCGCGCGCACCATTGGATCACCGTCCTTGCATCCCCATGCCGCTTTGAACTCCGGCATGTTGCTGAGCGGCCCGTTCACACGCCACTTCGCCGGCGGATGGGGGTTGGAGGCGACGAGGAATCGGAGGAATTCCGGTCGATCGAGCGTGCGCCACACCTGTGCCCAGCCGAGGAAGAAACGCTGCTCCGGAGTAAAGCTGTCAATCACCGGTTGGGGATGCGCCGCGAGAGCCCGCTTCATCGCGGCATAGGCGACGGTCAAACCGCCAAAGTCGCCGATGTTCTCGCCGAGTGTCAGCTGCCCCTGCACGTGCGTGGCCGTGTCGATCACGGTGTACGCATCGAATTGCTTGACGATCTTCTGCGCCTCCGCGTCGTAGCGCGCAGCATCGTCCTTGCTCCACCAGTCGCGCATGTTGCCGAACTTGTCGAACTGCCTGCCCTGGTCGTCGAAGGCGTGGGACATCTCGTGCCCGATCACGGCGCCCATGGCTCCGTAGTTCAGCGCATCATCGGCTTTGGGATCGTAGAAAGGCGGCTGGAGAATTCCCGCCGGGAATACGATCTCGTTGAGAAGCGGGTTCTCGTAGGCGTTGACCGTCGGGGGCGTCATGCCCCATTCAGTGCGGTCTGTCGGCTTGCCGATCTTTGCCCAATCGCGCGCCGAAGCCCACTGCTGCCCGGCGAGAACGTTCGCGTAGTATCCCGTCGGACTGATCTGCAGCTTCGAGTAATCGCGCCATTTGTCGGGATAGCCGATCTTGCGATTGAATGCGTCGAGCTTGACCAGCGCCTGTTGCTTCGTCTCCGGCCCCATCCACTGCAACTGTTCGATGCGTGAGCGCAGCTCACGCACGAGATTGTCCACTATCGTTACCGCTCGCGCCTTGGCGGCCGGCGAGAATTTGCGCGCTACGAACTCCTGACCGAGCAGCTCGCCGAGGTAATTGTCGGTGGCGTTGACACACCGCTTCCAACGCGGGCTGATCTCTGTCGCGCCCGTGAACAGCTTGTTGAACTCGAAGTTCTCCTTCACGAAGGGCGTGCTCAGGGACGGCGCGGAGCCGTTGATCAGCCGCCAGCGCAGGAGTGTCTTCCAATCGGAAAGCGGCACGCTGGTCAGCATCCCGTCGAAGTTCTGGAAGAATTCCGGCTGCCCGACATTGATCTTGGCCGGAATCGGCGCTCCGAGCTCCGAGTAGAACTGCGCCCATGAAAAGTGCGGCGTCAGCGAGTCGACCTGCCGCAGCGTCAAACCGTGATAGTTGTTGACTACGTCGCGCAGCTGAATGGGAGTGCGTGAGCCCTTCGCGAACCGGGTCTCGACCGCAAGTACGGTACTGGCTTCAGCGTTCGCCTTCGCCGGAGGGTCCCCGAGCAGCTGAAACATTCGTGAGACACTAGCGGTGAATTTCGCGCGCAGATTGGCGGACGCAGTGTCCGTCTTCGTGTAGTACTCGCTGTTTGGAAGCGACAACCCGCCTTGATACAGGCCGGCGATCGTATTTGCCGCGTCCTTCGCGTCCTGGGCGGATCCCTCCGAGATGGGCGCCAGTCCGTAACTCTTTTCCAGCTCCCCGAGTGCTCGTTTCAGATCGTCCACGCTGTTGATCGCCGCGATGCGATCGAAGCCGGGCTTGAGTGGTGCCGCTCCCAGGTGCTCGACGGCGGCAGTGTCCATGCACGTCGAGTAAAAAGCTCCGACTTTCCATTCCCCCGTGCCCGGCTTGTACTGCCCGGACTTCACTCGCACCACGCTGGTGTCGAGAATGTTGCGCAGAACCTCCTGGTTCTGATCGAACAGCTGGTCGAACGCACCGAAAGAGGGATAGTCTCCGGGAATCTTCGCGCGTTGCAGCCAGCCGCCGTTGGCGAACTGGTAGAAATCCTGGCAGGCGGGGGAGCTCGTATCGAGGTTGGCGCGATCGAAGGGGACGGTCTGCAATGGTGCCTGTGCGCGCACCGTTCCCGCGAGCGCCAGAAGCAGGGTGAGCGAGCTGAGGGCAGCACGATGCGAGTACATCAGGATTTTCCTCCAGGAAGGGCCGTTTGGCGCGCGGTCTTCGCTCGACAGGCGTCGCCGCACAGTTTCTCTGAACATTCCGGATCCCAGCACCGATCACCCTCGGCGCCGTCAACAGGTATCATGGCTTCAATTCCGGCGCGATCGAGAATGAGCTCCGCAAGTTTCTCGTGGACGCCAAATGCGGGCGTGACGCTGAATGTCACGTGCGGAAACACCCGCGCCGCTTCAGCTACCATGCGGGGGATATCCGCCGTCGAATGCCGACCTGGCGAGAGCATGTACGGAAAGACAACAACGTCCGTCGCACCGCGGGCTACGCAATCGGCGAATCCATGCGTAAGGTCCGGGTCTGACAGCTCCATGTGAGCATGGCGTACGACGACTTCCGGGCCGGCCATCGTCTGCAGGAGATTCGACATGCAGCGGAGCATGTCGTTCGCCTCCCGTTTACGAGAGCCGTGGTCGACGATCAGAATTCCCTTCATATGTGCAAAATGGCGCCGTGCCCGCTTGGCGACTAGTGCGCGGCTTCGTCGAGAGCGCTTCCCACGTGCCAGATGGGACGCGCCAGGCCGCCGGCCTCGTCGTAGAAGTGGATTTTGTCGGGCGCATAGATCTTGGTAAGAAAGACGATCTGGCCCGTATGCATCGAGAAGTGCTCCACCACGTGGTACACGGCCGCCAGCACTGTCGTGTCCCGCTCCTGGATCACGACCGATCGTCCCAGATCCGTTTCCGTCAATCCGGCGAGCACACCGTCCGCCTCGCGGAGGACCGCCTCCAGATTGTCGAGCAGCTTCGACCCGTCGGCGCCATCGGTTTGCGCGAATTCGCCGGCGCGGTAGCGGGTGATCGATCGTCCGCCAATGCCGCCGAGTATCCATTCGGTGACGTTTCCGGTGAGATGGACGAGAAGATTGCCGATGCTGTTGGAGCCCTGATTCGGCCTCGCCCATACCGCGCTGCGGGGCAGCGCGTTGACGCAGTGCCGGAGCTTGATCGGATATTCCTTGGTCAGCCAGTAGCGCGAGCGCGAAATGAAGATCTCGGGAACCGACACTACGCCGTCCTGGCTTGGGCTGGAGCAAGCGTGTCGCGGAACACCTCCAGCGCCAGCTCGACCTTCCCGAATGGGGCCGACACCTGCACGCCCTGAACGTGGGGCTTCACGCGTTCTAGCATCTCTCTCGCGATCGCGATTCCTTCGGCCACTCCGTGCTCCTTGGATTTGGCGCTCGCCGCGCGCATCCGCTCGATGACCTTCGCCGGCACGACGACGCCCGGCACTTCGTTCGCGAGAAACTCGGCGTTGCGCAACGACACGAGCGGCCAGATCCCGGCCACGATCGGAATCCGCGTATGCTCGATCGTCGACAGGAATTTCTCGAGCTGTTGCACATCGAACACCGGCTGCGTGATCGCGTACTCCGCACCGGCTTCGACTTTCCACTCGAAGCGCTTGAGCTCGTGCGCGGGATCGAGCGCGGCGGGATTTACGCCGACGCCAATAGTGAACTTCGTGGGTGCTCCAATGGCGTTGCCACCGGGATCCAGGCCGTGATTCAGCTGGCTCACGAGATTGGTCAGGCCAATTGCGTCAATGTCGAACACCGCGGTTGCGTTGGGATACGGCCCCATCTTGGGTGGGTCGCCGGTGATGAGCAGCAGATTGCGCAAGCCGACGGCCGCAGCCCCCAACAGGTCGCTCAGCATGCCGAGCAGATTGCGATCGCGGCAGCAGTAGTGAATGACGGTCTCGATTCCTACCTGTTGCTCAATCAGCACGCTGGTGAGCAGCGCGCCCATGCGGCTCTGTGCGCGTGGGCCGTCAGGCACGTTCACAGCGTCCACTCCCGCGTCGCGCAATGCGGCCGTGTCGCGTAACATCTTGGATGCATCGACGCCGCGCGGCGGAACGATCTCCACCGAGGTGACGAAGTCACCGCGCGCGATCTTCGCGCCCCATTTGGACCTCTCCGCCAGCGGGACGGGTTGCACGCCCGGATTCTCGGGCGGAACGTCGGGTTGTGCCTGCCGTCGCTCCCGCGCCGGAACCCGCGGCTGCCTCGGCGAAAGGGGGCGCACGCCTTCTACCATCGCCGCGATGTGCTCGGGCGTGGTGCCGCAACAGCCGCCGACGATTTTGGCTCCTGCCTGGACCAGGTGATGCGCGTAGGTCGCCATGTACTCGGGGCTCGCCATGTACATGCTGCGCCCGCTCACATCGCGCGGCATCCCGGCGTTGGGCTGCGCGCTCAACTTGCGCCTCGTGACCGGCACCATCTTCTCGATCGCGTCGAGGATTATCTGCGGACCAACGGAGCAGTTTAGGCCGATTATGTCGGCGCCAAACGCGTCCAGCGACTGCGCGATATCCTCGACCGATACTCCGTACGGCGTGTGGCAGTCGGAGCCGATGGTCATCTGCGCGATGACGGGAATGGTCGGATCCACTTCGTGAGCGGCGAGAATCGCCTGCTCGATCTCGTGCACATCAGCGAACGTCTCGAGAATGAAGAGATCACAGCCGCCATCCTTGAGCGCCTGGAGCTGCTCGCGGAATGCCGCCCGCGCTTCGTCGAGACTGGTGGGCCCGAATGGCTCGAGCCGAACGCCGAGCGGACCAACGGCGCCGGCGACGAGGACGTCATCGTCTGCGACTTCGCGCGCAATCTTGGCCGCGGCGCGATTGATGTCGGCGACCTGCGCCTCGAGACCATACTGCGCCAGCTTGATCCTGTTCGCGCCAAAGGTATTCGTCTCCAGCACCTCGGCTCCCGCCTTTTTGTACGCCTTGTGAACGTCGCGGATGAGATCTGGGGCGCGCAGGTTCAGCTCGTCGTAGCACTGGTTGATGAACACGCCCTTGTTGTAGAGCATGGTACCCATCGCTCCGTCGAAAACGATGACCTGATGCGGGTCGAGGAGCCGGGCGATCAGCGGGTTCTCAGGCAACGGCGGCCTCCGCTTCAGTCGAAGCGCCGGTGTCGGCGCCACGAACCGCGTAGTACTTCGCTTCCGGATGATGGATGACGACCGCGGCCGTCGACTGTTCGGGAAGAATCTGGAACGCTTCGGTGAGATCCATGCCGAGCGCTTCCTTCGCTGGGAGGAGCTTGAACACAGTAGTGTGGTCGTCGAGGTCGGGACACGCGCCGTAGCCCCACGAGTACCTCTTTCCGCTCGGCACGCCCAGCTCCTTCTTGATGCGTCGGTGTGCCCACTCCGCTACGGCTTCCGCTGCCTCTACTGACAGGCCGTGAGAGTAGAACGCTTCTGTGTACTCGTTCTTCGCCTGCAGCTCCTCGAATCTCTTGGTCGCTTCCTTGCCCACGGTTACGATCTGAAGCGGAATGACATCGACGTCGCCCGAATCGGCACTGCGGATATAATCGGCCAGACAAAGGCGCTCGCGGCCGACCATGCGCGGAAAGTGAAAGCGCGCGATCTCGCGCAGCGAGCCGCCGTCGCTCGAGTAAGCCGCGGGATCGTAAATGATCACGTCGTTCCCCCGCGACTGCGCGGGGAAATAACCGTAGACCATCTGTGGCTTGATCCAGCCGTTCTTCTTTGCGTCCTTCTTCAGCCGCTCGAGTGCGGGCTCGAATTCGTTCTTGATGGTCGCTTTGTACTGATCGCCCGAGCCGCGCGCACCCCACTGGAGGCGATAGAGCTCGTCGAGATCGAGCAGATCGAAGATCTCGTCGATCGGAACGTCGCGAACTACCCGCGTTCCCCAGAAGGGTGGCGACGGCACGGGGTTGTTGGCCGCGACATCACTGCGAGCTCCTCCGGCATCGCCAACGGCGATGTCCTTGCCGACGGCGGTGCGCAGGAACACATCGTTCCGGGCATCGTCAAGATTTTTATCGACAAAATGCGTCCGCTTCTTCGGATCCTGGAGCACATCCATCGTCTCCAGCCCTTCGAACGCGTCCTTGCAGTAAAAGACGCCGGAGTCGTACGCGCGCTCGCCTTCGACGAAGAGGGCGCGCCGGCCAAAGCGACGATTGATCGCCGCGCCACCGATCAGCACCGGGATCTTCATTCCGCGCTTGTCCAGCTCCTGAACGCAGAGCGGCATCTGCTTCGACGTCGAGACGAGCAGAGCGCTCAGCCCGATCGCATCGGCGCCGACCTCGACCGCCTTGTCCAGAATCGTGTTGACCGGAACCTGCTTGCCGAGGTCGAAGACGGTGTAGCCGTTGTTGGAAAGGATGGTGTTGACGAGCGACTTGCCGATGTCGTGCACGTCGCCGTACACGGTCGCCAGCACGACTTTCCCTTTGGTGTACCCCTCTGCCTTCTCGAGGAACAGCTCGAGATGCTTCACCGCTTTCTTCATTACTTCAGCGGATTGAAGCACGAACGGAAGTATCAGCTCGCCGGCGCCGAACTTGTCGCCGACTTCCTTCATCGCCGGCAGTAGCACCTCGTTCAGTACCCGGACCGGATGCTTCCGCACATTAGCGGCATCCAGTTGTTCTTCGATTCCCTCTTTCTTCCGGTGCAGAATCATCCAGTGGATCTTCTGCTCCGGCGTCATTCCGGCGGTCGGATCTTCCTTCTCGACCTGCGCCGCGGCACCGCCGCCACCAACGTTCGAGAAGTACTCGATGAAGCGTTGCAGGGCAGTCGGAGTTTTGTTGAAGACCAAATCGTCGGCCATCTCGCGCTCTTCCGCCGAAATCTCCGCGTAGGGCCGGATATGCGCCGGATTGACGATCGCCGCGTCGAGCCCCGCCTGCACGCAGTGGTGGAGGAATACCGAGTTGAGAACGCCGCGGGCGTCTGGAGTTAACCCGAAGCTGACGTTCGAGACGCCAAGTATCGTCGATACGCCCGGAAGCTCGCGCTTGATGAGACGAATGCCTTCGACCGTCTCCTTGCCGGAGTCGATCCACTCGGCATCGCCGGTCGCGAGCGTGAACGTCAGCGCGTCGTAAATGAGATCTTCCGGCGCCAACCCATATTCACCGACCACGATATCGTAAATCTTTTTTGCAACTTCGAGTTTTCTCTCTCTCGTCTTGGCCATGCCGATCTCGTCGATCGTGAGCGCGATCACCGCCGCTCCGTGCTTCTTCACCAGAGGCACGACGGAATCGATGCGCTTCCGGCCGTTCTCCATGTTGATGGAGTTGACGATCCCGCGACCGGGGATGTGCTCGAGTGCAGCCTCGATCACATTCGCCTCGGTCGAATCGATCACCAGCGGCGTCTCCACACTCATCGAGAGCAGCTTCACCACCTTCGACATCTGCTCCGCTTCATCTCCGCGCTCGGTAAGAGCGACGCAGACGTCGAGCACGTGCGCGCCAGAGTCTACCTGCTCGCGCGCGACCTCGAGGATTCCCTCGTAATCGTCGGCCAGCAGCAGTCTCTTCACCTTGCGCGAGCCCTGCGCATTGACGCGCTCGCCCACCAAGAGCGGCGGCGGGTCCTGGTGCAGGGTGATGGCGCGCATAGCGGAGCTCACACGCGGGACGTGCTGCGCGTGATTGACGGGCTTCGATGCTCGCTCCGCCTCGCGAACCGCTCCGACGATCGCAGAGAGATGCTCCGGAGTCGTACCGCAGCATCCACCGACAATGCGGACACCGAAGTCCTTCACGAACTCCGAGAGTGCGGTCGCCATCGGTCCTGGCTCGAGCGGATACACCGCCTCGCCGACCCCGGTATTGAGCGGCAAACCCGCATTGGGAATCACCGACAACGGAAGCGTCGCGTGCTCGGACAGATACCTCACCGGCTCGCGCATGTGCTCCGGACCCGTCGAGCAGTTCAGGCCGATCACATCGACGCCGAGCGCCTCGAGCGTCGTCATCGCGCTCGCGATGTCGGTCCCCAGGAGCATGCGCCCGCTCACGTCGAGCGTAACCTGCGTCTGCAACGGGAGCCGCCGTCCGATCTCGACGAACAATCGCTCGATGCCCGCGACCGCCGCCTTCACTTCGAGGATGTCCTGCGACGTCTCGATCAAAAGCAGATCGACTCCGCCCTCGACCAGGTACTTCGCCTGCTCGTAGAAGTTGTCTGCCAGCTCGGCATACGAAATTTGCGACAGCACGGGATCGGAGCTGGACGGCAGCATCCCCGTCGGGCCCATCGAAGCCGCCACAAACCGCGGCTGATCCGGTGTCGAGTATTTGTCAGCAGCTGCCCGCGCCAGTCGCGCGGCACCAACGTTTATCTCGCGAACCTTGTCGCCCAACCCCCACTCCCTGAGACGGCGGGGCGTCGACTGGAACGTGCACGTCTCCACGACATCGCATCCCACCGCCAGGAACGACTCATGAATGGCCTGGATCACGTCGGGGCGCGTGAGAACGAGATTGTCGTTGCAACCCTCCAGCGCCTTGCCGCCAAAGTCCTCAGCGGAAAGGTTGTACCTCTGGATGTTCGTCCCCATCGCGCCGTCGTATATCAGCACTCGGCGCTCTAATGCTTGCAGATAGGGTGATTCGGTGCTGCGTTCGGTCATTGATGCGTTGCGGAATCAGGTAGTCGGAGACAAAAACCTCGTCTCGAAGTAGTCAGCCCCGGACAATGGGGACAACAAAAAAGCCCGCGCATAGGCGCCGGGCGAGCGCTTTAGCGGATTGTTTAACGTGGCCGCAAGTTGCATTAAATCGCCACGGGTTCTGTTGTGCCCTTCACTATAGTAGCGGAGGAAGCTCGGCAGGGCAAGACAAAAACGGAGCTGCGTCAGCGGTGGCGTGGACTCACGAAGTGACCGCCGCAAGGTATTTCAGGTTTACATCGCCGTGAGGGGCCAGGGGGCGCCACAACTTGTACAGGAACTTGTTCCAGCCGTGCAATCCGCGATCGGCCCGGCGAGCTACGGGGATGAGTTGCCGAGCGGGGATGGCGAGCAGCCGCCGGCGCCGGCGAAACCGGGCGGCCTTGCCATCGCGCGGACGGTACTGCGCCCAACCGATGGATCCGCTGAAACCCGCCGGGCCGAAATCGTCCGAGTCGAGAACCTCCTCGACAAAAACGCGCAACGCCCCTTCGAAGGTGCCGAGTACGTCGTGCATGGCGACGATGGCGCCGTCGACGAGATAGGGCTTGAACATGTCGAGATCCGCCTTCGCGCCCTCATAGGTGTGGTCACCGTCGATCCAGAGAAAGCGAATCGAGTCTTTCCACTCGCGCGCCAGCTCATGCGAGTACACGCGCTGGATCTCAACGCGCTCGAAGACTCCCGCTGTCCTGAGGTTGGCGACGAAATCGTCGTATGAGCTCGTCTTGCCGCGGAGATCAGGATCGGTCGTCGCTGGCGCAGTGTGCGGATCCACGGCGACGACGGTGCCGAGTCCCAGCTCACGGGTAACGTAGGCAAGTCCGACGGTCGACCTGCCCTTGAAGCTGCCGATTTCGAGATTTTTTCCCTGCGCGGGCGCGAGCGCGGCCGCGGCCATCAGGAAGCGCGCTTCGCGCTCGGAGAGATAGCCCGAAGTCATGGAGACGCGACGCCATCCCTGATCTATGATCGCCGCGATGTGGTCGAGGTCGCGCTTTGCCGTCAGAACTCCAGCTGAGGATCGTCGTCCATGTCGTCACGAACAATGGAACGGCCGGTTGTGCGCGATCGGCTCTCGAACGATTGCACGAGGGCTATGAGCCGATTGCGTTCCAGCGGGAGAACCAAATGCGCGAGCGTTGCCCGCTGGAGCTTCTGCGCGAGGAATGGCCGCTCGCCGTGCGTTTTCCCGTAAACGATGATCGCCCCGCCAGGCGTGAGAGGAAGTGCGGCGCCGGGCCCTCCATTTTCGAGCGCTTCACAAGAGACTACGGCTATCGCCGGCAGACCTCCGTTCATCGCACCCACTACTTCTCCAACCGTTGCCGCCAGCAAAACCTCATGTCCAAATCCAATCAGTGTCTGCGCGAGCCCTTCGAGCAGCGCCACATCGGTCCCGACGAGAATCACTTTGACCACTATGGAGTTTTCCTCAGTCAGCCAGGCGTTGAACCGATTCCAGGTCTGTCTCGCTAATCTCGACTACCTTCGTCCGCGAGGAGTGCCCAGACACGATGCACACATTGCGCCGTGAAGTCTTCAGCGCTTTGGAAAGAAACTCGATCAGGGCGTCGTTCGCCAATCCATCCACCGGCGGAGCTGTCACGCGCACCTTGAGCGCGACGCCTTGCAAGCCTACGATCTCGTTCTTCGACGCTCGAGGTTGGAGACGAACCGAGAATCGTACCGCGTCACCTCGCTGATGAGCGTCAAAATCGGTCACATCAGGTGGAACAGAGCCGATTCGATGAGGTTGATCAGTATGTATGCGAGAATCGGAGTTATGTCGAGTCCGCCGAGGTTGGGAACGACGCGCCGGAGCGGCGCGAGCATCGGCTCACTCAACCGGTAGCTCCAGCTGACCCATCTGGAGTAGGGAGAAATGGGTAGCCAGGAGGTGATCACCCTCACGATAATCGCCGCCTTCAGGATCGTGAAAGTCCAGCTCACGAGCAGGTGGAAGATTCCGGCAGCTCCCTCCTGCGAGGCGATGATGGATCTGACGACCTCGAGCCGAATCATGTCCAACACCGTGAGCAGCAGTATTCCACCGATCACGATTGCGGCGAGCGCCCACAACGGAGCCGCGGCCGGAGTTCCGCCGGCGCGGACCACCGTTCGCTCAATCGGCGCGATGATGGGATCCACCGTCGAGCGACAGAACCGCGCGACGGCGTTGAAGGGACTGATTTTCCTTGTGCGAACGGCCCAGTCGAGCAGGCAGATCGCGCCGAACACGACCGCTATCGACAGCAGCGCGGTACGCAGAACAAGGATTACTGCGTCCGCGCCGGCGAGAAAGGTTTCCATTTACTGGAGCGTGGGTCTCATGTGCAGCTCCTTAACCAGAAATGCAAATCTGTCTGCCGCTTCGTCGATCTGCTTGGTCGTCGGCTTCCCGGCACCGTGCCCCGCTTTCGTCTCGATCCTCACGAGAATTGGGTTGCCGCAGCTCTGAGATGCCTGGAGCGTAGCCACGAACTTGAAGGTGTGGCCGGGTACGACTCGATCGTCATGATCCGCGGTGAAGGCGAGCGTCGGCGGATAGCAGGTGCTCGGCTTGATGTTCTGGAGCGGGGAATACGCGCGCAGGTACTTGAACTGCTCCGCATTGTCCGACGATCCGTAATCCGAAGTCCAGGCCCACCCAATCGTGAACTTCTGGAAGCGCAGCATGTCCATCACTCCCACTTCCGGCAGCGTTGCTCCAAAAAGCTCGGGACGCTGAGTCATGACTGCCCCCACCAGCAGTCCGCCGTTCGAGCCGCCGCGAATCGCCAGCTTCGGAGTCGAAGTGTACTTCTCCTTGATCAGATACTCTGCCGCCGCGATGAAATCGTCGAAGACGTTTTGCTTCTTGGCCAGCATCCCTCCCTCGTGCCAGTCCTTTCCGTATTCGCCGCCGCCCCTGAGGTTGGGGACTGCGTAGATGCCGCCCATCTCCATCCACGCGACGTTGGCTGCCGAGAAGGAAGGTGTGATGGAGATGTTGAAGCCGCCGTAGGCGTACAGGAGCGTCGGGTTCGTTCCATCGAGCTGGATGCCTTTCTTTGACGTGATGAACATCGGCACCCGGGTTCCATCCTTGCTCGTGTAGAAGACCTGCCGGGTTTCGTAGGGTGTCGGGTCGAACGCCACTTTCGGCGCCTTGAACACCTCGCTTTTCCGGGACTTCAGGTCGAAGCGGTAAATCGTGGTGGGGTAGAGGAACGAGGTGAAGCTGTAGAACATCTCGTCGTCGCCCTGGCGTCCCTGGATCTCGCCGACCGTTCCGATCCCAGGAAGCGGCAGCTCTCCGCGCTGAGCGAAACCGCCGCCGAGAGGTTGGCCACGCTCGCGCAATACGATCGGAGCCGTGCTGGTGTCATCGTAGACACTCCCCGGATTGCGCGGCTGCTGTTGCGTTGGCTGTCCCCGCGGTCTCTGCTCGCGCGTGTCGTTGCGGGACCCGCTGTAGAAGCGCACGCTCGAGTGCGCGTCCTGGAGATAATTGGCGACGATGTCGTCGCCGGCCATAGACGCCTCCACAAGAGCATCCTTGCTCTCAGGGATGATCGTGTTCCAGCGCTCTTCGCGCGGGTTGTCGATGCTGATGGAGATGATCCGTCCCTTCGGCGCATTCCGGTCGGTGCGCACGTAGAAATTCGTGCCCCTGTTGCCCACGAACGAGTACTCGGCGTCGAACTTGTCGATCAGTCTGACGACCGGGTTGTCGATCTGCGGCTTGCCGGGGTTGTCGAGATCGATGAAGTAGAGGCGCGTGCGGACATCGGTTCCCTGCGAGACCGTGATGATCAGGTACTGGCCATCGTCGGTGACGGTGCCATTGAACAGCCAATCGGGCTGGTCGGGACGATCGTAGACCAGCTCGTCGCGCGACTGCGGCCGATCGATCCGATGGTAGTAGAGCTTATGGTTGCGATTGGTGTTGGTCATCTTGTTGCCCGACGTCGGCTCGTCGTAACGCGAGTAGAAAAAGCCCTTGTTGTCGTGCGTCCACGATATTCCCGAGAATTTGACCCACTTCACGGTGTCGGGGAGATCCCGCCCTCCGATGTTTGCATCTCGGACGTGCAGCTCTTGCCAGTCGGAGCCGCTGGTCGAGACGCTGTAGGCGAGATAGTGTCCGTCGTCCGACGCCGCTGTTCCCGAAAGCGCGACAGTGCCGTCGGCCGAGAGCGTATTTGGGTCGACCACCACGCGTGGTTGAACGTTTCGGCCATCCTGCACCAGCAGCACGCTCTGATTCTGGAGTCCCGTGTTCTGGAAATAGAAATAGCGCCCGTTCTCCTTGAACGGCGCGGAATATCGCGCGTAATTCCAGAGCGTCGTGAGTCTGGCTTTGATCGCCGGTCGCTCGGGGATCGTCGCCAGGAAGGAATCGGTGAGCCTGTTCTGGGCCTCTACCCACGCCTTCGTCGCGGGCGCATCGACATCTTCGAGCCAGCGGTAAGGATCGGCGATGCTCGTTCCGTGGTAGTCATCGACCTGCGTGCCGCGGGCGGCCGCCGGATAGCTGAGGGGCGTGTTCGTCGTCTGCGCGGACAGCGCGCCCGCAACCGACAGGAGTAGGGAGAGGACGGGGACGCGAAGGCGGGGCGTCCGGAAGTTGTAACGCATGGGTGACTGGCCTGCTGGGCTAATGGTTATGATGTACTCCAATGTACGGCGCTTCGCCGGTTAGGTTCCACTGGAATCTGTCTCTTGCCAACGGCGGTATGTCGAATGACGAAGGTTACGCGACCCTTGCAGAAAGACAGGCACTACTGGCTTCTCAAGTCGGATGCCGATTCGTTCTCCTTCGAGGATCTCTGGAATTTGCCCACCCGGACCACTCACTGGGACGGTGTGCGGAATTTTCAGGCGCGGAATTTCATGCGCGACGACATGAAAAAGGGCGATCTTGCCTTCTTCTACCACTCCGGCGGGGCTGATCCGGGGATAGTGGGAATCGTCGAGATCGTGCGTGAAGGATATCCCGACCACACCGCGCTCGACCCTAAGGATCCGCACTACGATCCGAGAAGCAAGAGTGGGGAATCCTACTGGTCGATGGTGGACATCCAGGCCATCGAGCGCTTTCCCCGCCACGTCCCCCTGAGTGAGCTGCGGACGAAGC
The DNA here is from genome assembly GCA_002404335.1 of Gemmatimonadales bacterium UBA4720. GTDB lineage: Bacteria > Gemmatimonadota > Gemmatimonadetes > Gemmatimonadales > Gemmatimonadaceae > UBA4720. The sequence continues at coordinate 61,541 of DHJM01000065.1, read as the reverse complement.
CCGAGCTCGAGGGAATGTCGCTCCTTCAGAAGGGGAACCGCCTCTCCGTTCAGAAAGTCGGAGCAGCGGAGTGGAATGCTGTGTTGAGGCTGGCCAAGGAGACAACCGGCTGAGGCAGTGCCGCCAACCCTGTTTGCGCCGTTCGGCGACGCACGGCCTGGGGTGGTATGTTCCGTAGGAGATGACGGAATCCGTCTCATTTCTGGTGTCGGGAATACCCGCGGAAATCGTCCGCGAAATCGGGCTGAGGCTTCGTGGCGTCGTCATCAGCGAATTCGAGAACGCACAGCAGATGGGCGAGGCCGCTGCTCGCGGCGAAGCCCGCCTGGTCCTTCTCAGTGACACTCTTCCTGTTGAGGATTCCGTCGAGGTTGCCCGTCGCGCCAAGGACGCGAATGACGATGTTCGGATAGCGTACGTGATCTCGATGCAGCAGGCGGAAACAGCACTACGTGCGTTAAAAGAAATCCATGTAGATCGTTTCTTCCTGTCTCCGGTGGACACGGAAGAGATGCTGCGAGAGCTCGCGAAAATGGGTGGCGTCGATGTCCTCCCACCTCACGCATCGCATGGCGAGCACATCGCGGCCGCTGTAATCGCGGCGTGGGATCGCACCCGTGCATCCACCTTGGAGAAGATCGACAAGCTGGACGACGCGGCGATCGCGCTTCTCGACGACGGCCTGTCCACCGATCTGAGAGCGGCGGCCCAGCGGGAGTCGCAGGATATCGCCAAGGTGGCGGTCCGATTCGGATTCCAAAAGGGAGAGCGCGTCGCTCGTGACCTCGCGGATCGGTTCGCGCATGGATCACTCACTGCGATCGACGGCGTTGCCATCTCGGAGCAGCTGCTGTCGCTGCGAGAGAGCCTGGTGGGCGCCCCGTCCCCTCCGTCCACGCTGCAACAGCCGACCGATTGGTCGCGCGCCGAGTCGGCCCGGCCGACGCCAACGGGCTCCGAAGCCGTATCCGACGATTTCTCCCTCGAAGGCCGCAAGATTCTCGTGGTGGACGACGAGCCGATGATATCCCGCGGCCTGACCACTCTCCTCGGAAAGCGGGGAATGGCAGTGACGGCCGTGAACGACCCACTTCGATTCTGGGCTGTGCTCGACGAGACGAAGCCGAATCTGATTCTGCTCGATCTCGAGATGCCGAAGATCAGCGGTACCGAGCTGTGCCGTGTGGTCAGAAGCGATTCCCGCTGGAGCGAGCTGCCCGTGATTTTTCTGACGGGCCACACGGATCAGGCGAGTGTGCAGCGGGTGTTTGCGGCCGGCGCGGACGACTACGTCGGCAAGCCGTTCGTTCCGGCCGAGCTGATGATGCGCATCGAGAACCGCCTCAACGGAGTGAAGGCGCGGCGCGCCCCGGTGGAGACGGATCCCCTGACGGGTCTGCCGATAGCGAACAAAGCGACGGAGCAAATCGACCGCTTTCTGCGGCTGGCACGGAGAAAATCTGATCCATATTCGATCGCCGTGCTTCAGGTCGACGCCTTCGCAAGCCTCGCCAGCACATTCGGTCGCGGCACCGGCGATGTCGTGTTGCGCGCCATCGGCGAGCTGCTGCCAAAATCCTTTCGCGCCGAGGACATTGTCGGCTGGTGGGGCGGGGCTGATTTCACGATCGGCATGTACGGATGCACCAAGGAGTATGCCGCGATCAAGCTCACTCAGGTCTTGTCGAAAATCGCGGATCAGAATTTTCTTTCGGAAGACGGACGGAGGGTTCACGTCGCCTGCAGCGGCGGAGTTTCACAGTACCAGACCGATGGAGATTCCGTCTCCGCGATGCGGGAGGAGGCGCTGAAGGCTCTCGAGCAAGTCAGAGCGACCGGTGGCGTCAGAACGACCGGCGGCGTAGTCCGCGTCGGCATCTCAGGGTTGAAAGCCACGGGACCGATGACGCGTCGCGTGGATGTCGCCATCGTTGACGATGATACGGCGCTGGTGTCCCTGCTGCAGCACGCAATGGAGAGTCGTAACCTCCGCGTCGCCACGTTTGCCGACGGAGAGACCGCGGTGGCCGCGCTAACCGGAAGCCCACCGGAGGTGCAGGCATCCATGATCCTGCTTGGCGTCGACATTCCGGCACTGAATGGGCTCGACGTGTTGCGGCGGCTCAAGGCCGGCGAAATAACGAGATCGAGCAGTGTCGTGATGCTGACATCCCGCACCGGCGAGCGCGACGTACTCGCCGCCCTCGAGCTTGGCGCCGCTGACCACATCGCCAAGCCGTTCAGCGTTCCGGTCCTCATGCACAAGGTCCGCGCGATGTTGAAGCAGAGCCAGGCATGATCAGCAGGCAGCTCCTCAACATAGTAATGCTGGTGGAAATCGGACTCCTGGTGCTCGCGGTCTGTCTCTTCTTTGCGCATGGGCTCTGGCTCTTTTTCTACGAGCGTCGGCTCGCCCGCCTGACGGAAGCAGCGCGTGAGTCGCTCGCGCATCTGGCTACGCGCGGAACCGTGAACGTCGAGGAGATCGAAGCTCTCCGCCGGCTTCCGCACGATGTGCAGGTAATCGCGTTCCTCGAGATGTCGCGTCACCTGAGCGGATCGGGAAAGGAAAGACTCGGTTTCGTCGCGCTCCAGGTGGGGGTGGTGGATCGCGCCCGGAAGTTGTGCGAGAGCCGCCGCTGGGCGCGGCGTCTTCGCGGCGCTCGCATCCTGTCGCGCCTGGATGTAGTTGACCCACTGGTCCAGCGACTGCTGTCGGATCCTCACCCGGCGGTGCGCGCACAAGCGGCGGAATGGGCCGCCGCTCAGCCGTCGGTCGCGGTGATCTCCGCCATGTTGGCCTTGCTGGCGGACCCCGCGACGCAGGCGCGCTTTGCGGTGCAGAATGCGCTCCTGCGCATGGGCAGTATCGTGGCAGGGCCACTCGCTACTTTCCTGGAGAGAAATTCCGGGCGCGCGGCGGAAGCGGGTCTTCGCGTCGCCGAATCGCTCGCGGGGCCAACATTCGGGCAGGCCGGGCTGCGTCTGTCGCGTACCGCGGATGTAGGCGTTCGGATCGCGGCGGCGAAGCTGTTGGGCGCGGTCGGCGATGCTGCCGGGGCCGAACGACTGATCGAGCTGCTGGATGATAGTGACTCTAGCGTCAGAGCCGCTGCGGCGCAGGGCCTCGGTCGGATGCAGCACTGGAAGGCGGCATCACTATTGGCGCATCGCCTGCGCGACTCGGCCTGGAGAGTTCGGCGCGCCGCAGGTCTTGCCCTTCGATCGATAGGTGCGCCGGGTGTGCTGTTCCTGCGGCGGGCGCTCAAGGAAGACGACGCGTTCGCGGCTGACATGGCGCAGCAGGTACTCGACCTCCCCGCCGCGGCGGCGTCCGTATGAGCGGCTTGTTGCAGACCGGCGTCAGCCAGATTCTGCTCAAAGGCCAGTTCGTCGTGCTCTTGTATTTCCTTGCCGTGAACGGGTGGTATCTGATCCTGCTCGTCAGCTCGCTGCTGGAGCTGCGCCGCCACATGCTCCTCATCGCGGACGAGAGCCGCCATCTCCTGCTAAGCTCGACGCTCTCGCCGACGATCTCGATTCTCGCGCCGGCGTACAACGAGGAAGCGACGATCGATGCGAGCCTGCGTGCGCTGTTGGCGCTCCAGTACCCGAATCTCGAGGTGATCGTGGTAAGCGATGGATCGAAGGACCGGACCGTCCAGGTTCTCGTCGAGCGGTTCGACCTGGTGCCGGTGAAAACGATCTACGAGCAGCGCATCCAGACGAAGCCGGTACGGTCACTCTATCGCTCCTCGACATACCCCTCGCTCGTTGTCGTCGACAAGGACAATGGAGGAAAGGCCGACGCCCTGAACGTTGGGCTCAGCTTCGCGCGCGGAGAGCTGGTGTGCGCGATGGATGCCGACACTCTGATCGAAGCAGACGGCCTTCAGCGCATGATCCGCCCTTTCCTCTACAGAACGGACGTCGTCGCGACCGGCGGGACAATTCGAGTCGTCAACGGATCCGAAGTAAAATTCGGCCGCGTCGTCAAGACGTCCGTTCCCACCAACCTGCTGGCAGGAGTTCAGGTCGTCGAATACCTCCGCGCGTTTCTGTTCGGCCGTCTCGGATGGAATCGACTCGGAGGGAACATCATCATCTCCGGCGCCTTTGGACTTTTTCAGCGCGACGCAGTGTTGAACGCGGGAGGCTATCTCCACGATACGGTCGGCGAAGACATGGAGCTGGTGCTGCGCCTGAAAAGGCTCTCGTACGAACGCGGCGGCCCAGGAACGATCGCGTTCGTTCCCGATCCGGTGGCGTGGACCGAAGTGCCGGAGTCCGCAAAGGTGCTCGGACGACAGCGTGATCGTTGGCATCGCGGGCTGGCTGACGTGCTGTGGAGACACCGCCGAATGTTGTTCAATCCCCGGTATGGGGTGACGGGCCTCTTAGTCTTGCCGTATTACGCGTTCGTAGAGTTGGCGGCTCCGGTGATTGAGGCGGCTGGTCTGATCACTTTGGCTCTAGGGCTCGCGACGGGCGTAGTCGACTGGACCTTCGCCGGACTCTTCTATCTCACTGCCTACGGACTCGGCACCGCGCTCACCGCATTCACACTGATTCTCGAGGATTTGAGCTTCCACCGTTACGAGACATTCCGCGACCGTGCCCTCCTTTTCTGGTGGGCGCTCGTCGAGAACCTCGGCTACCGGCAGATGACGGTCTACTGGCGCCTCCGTGGCCTCTGGAAATTCCTGCGCGGGAAAAAGGATTGGGGGAGCATGGAGCGGAAAGGCTTCGAGCCCGCGACGGCATCGTAGGCGGTGTTGCCCCCGCGACTTGCCCAGCGAAAGAATTGCTGCCAATGTCTGATGGGGGAGAGAAGAGTTCTCAACCGGAGAGACCGATGCTACGCGTTCCCTTGATCATGATGGCAGGGCTCGCTGCCTCTGCCGTCGCCTGCGCGTCAAACCCTCCGTCGACGGAAGTGACGGCCAGCGATTTCGACCTCAACCCACTCGTCGGTGAATGGCGTGGGGATTACAGCAGCGCCCAAACCGGAAGAACGGGCACAATCGCTTTCACGCTCCGCGCGGGAGAGTCCTCCGCGTCCGGCAACATCGTGATGATTCCGCGCGCCGACTCGTTGCTGTCGCCAGCCGAGCGTGAGCTCGTGACTAATGTTTCGGCGCCGGGGAGAACGGTGCTCACGATTCACTTCATCAGGAAGGAAGGCGGCAATCTGAGCGGCACGCTCGAGCCGTACCTGGATCCTGATTGCGCCTGCCCGGTCACGACGACGTTTCAGGGATCCTTTCGCGATGCGCGCACGATCGAGGGAACATTCAGCACCGTTCCATCCCAGCCGGGGCGAAGCGTCACCGGCGGGACATGGAAAGTCACGCGAGTGAAGCGGCTCTAGGCATTCTCATCGGGCTCATCGTGAGCAGCGATCTCCAGATGAAACTTGTGCAGGAAGCGGTGAATCGCCGGCGCGAAGAGCACACCAACCATCGTGATGAATGTCACGCCGCTGAAAAGCGCGTAGAACCCGGCGAAGAGGTGCAGGTTCAGTAACTCGGGGCCGGTGAGTGCCTGCGGATCCGCCGGCGGTCCCTCGCCGGAGAGGATCATCGACGCGTAGTAAAAGGAATCCACCCAACCCATGCCGCCCAGCCGGTGGTAGCCGATCATCCCGATCAGGAGGCCGCCACCGACCACTCCGGCCGCGATCCCGGCGTTGTGGAGCATTCGGCGAATGAAAAAACGCCGCGGCGGAATCGGGATCATCATGATCTCCGGATCAGGCATTGGACCCGTAACCCTGCGATTGAATGCCATCAGTCTCTCCCAGTTGCATGCATGCGATTATCACCTGCGGCGGCGTTGCGCTAAATTTGATGTAATCAACTGGAGAACAGGATGCCGAAAACCGGCTCGAGTGCGCCACCCGCCCCGCCCAAGAAAAACAACGCCAAGCCAGCCCCCGCGACACCCGCCCGGGCCTCTGCCAAGCCACCCGCCGCTGCTCCGTCAGGCAGCGCGCTCGAGATAAAGGACACCCGCACCAGCAAGACATACAACGTGCCGGTCGCCGACGGCGCAATTCGCGCCACCGAGCTCAAGAAAATCAGGACGAACGATCCCGACGATACGGGGCTCATGAGCTACGATCCGGCATTTCTGAACACTGCGTCGTGTCGGAGCGCCATCACTTTTATAGATGGGGACAAGGGAATACTCCGTTACCGTGGGTACCCCATCGAGCAGCTCGCGGAGAATGCCACATTCCTCGAGGTCGCGTGGCTGCTTCGCCACGGCGAGCTGCCGACCCAGCCGGAGTACGACCAGTTCATCCACGAAATCACGTTTCACACCTACGTGCACGAGAACATGCGGAAATTCCTCGAGGGCTTCCGCTACGACGCGCATCCCATGGCGATGCTCAACAGCTCCGTCGCCGGGCTGGCGGCGTTTTATCCGTCGGCGCGCAACATCTTCGACGAGACCGAGCGGAATATCTCGATCATCCGACTGCTCGCGAAGACGCCGACGATTGCCGCGTTCTCGTACCGCCACGTGAAGGGACTTCCCTTCGTGTATCCCGACAATCGGCTCTCGTACGTCGAGAACTTCCTGTCGATGATCGCGCGCATGAGCGAGTCGAAGTATGAAGCGAACCCGGTCTTCGCCCGCGCGCTCGAGATCCTGTTCATTCTCCACGCCGACCACGAGCAGAACTGCTCGACAAGCGCGGTCCGCGGAGTTGGTTCCTCGCACGTCGATCCCTTCTCCGCGGTCTCTGCCGGAGTCGCCGCGCTGTTCGGCCCGTTGCATGGCGGCGCCAACGAGCAGGTCCTCCGCATGATCAGTGAGATCGGGAGCGTCAAGAACGTCCCCAAATTCATCGAGACGGTGAAGAGCGGCGAAGGCGGGAGGCTGATGGGGTTCGGCCACCGCGTCTACAAGAGCTACGATCCGCGCGCCAAGATCGTGAAGAAGCTGGCCGACGAAATATTCAAGGTCGTCGGCGTCGACAAGGATCTGGAGATCGCGCTCGAGCTGGAGCGGATCGCGCTGTCCGACGATTACTTCACGTCGCGCAAGTTGTACCCTAACGTCGACTTCTACACGGGACTGATCTACCGCTCGATGGCGTTCCCAACGGATTTCTTCACGGTGCTGTTCGCGATCGGCCGCATGCCGGGCTGGCTCGCCCAGTGGGAGGAGATGCTGCTGGACAAGGAGCAGAAGATCTCTCGGCCGCGGCAGGTATACATTGGGCTGCCGGAGAGGCCGTTCCGGAGCAAGCTCAAGGCGAAGTAGCGTTTTTTTGTACTAAGTAACTAGACCGACGTCGCGAACTCCTGCACTCCTTCTGCCGCGAGCAACGCCTTCTTAACACCGGGCAGCCCGCTGTACCCGCCGATCGAGCCGTCGCTCATCACGACGCGATGGCACGGCACCACGACTGCAACAGGATTCGCCCCACACGCCTGCGCCACCGCGCGCGTCGCCTTCGGCCGCTTTATCGCCTGCGCGACATCGAGATAGGTCCGCGTCTTACCGGCCGGAATTGCCAGAAGCTCGTTCCACACTTCACGCTGAAACTCCGTGCCCCGCAGATCGAGTGGCAGCGCGATGTCGAGTTTGCGACCGGCGATTCGCTCCCGGACGGTATCGAGTGCTCGCTTGAGCGCCACATCGTCGCGCGTTACCTCCGACTTTGGAAAGCGCGCGCGCAGGTAGTCCTCTGCCCCAGCGTCGGATTCGCGCAGGCTGACGACACACACGCCTTTGGTCGTGGCCGCGACAAGCACCCTTCCAAGCGGGCTCGCCCCAGTAGTGAATTTGATTTCCATTGTGCTTCCCCTATTGATGCTAGACAGTATGCTGAGGCGACGACGACTCTGCCAGCCTTCAACGCCGACCCCTCATTCCGAATGTCATCGGAATCCTTCGATGCGACTCTGGTCAGCCCGAAGGACGAGCTTCCCCGCGGCCTGAAGTTTATCACAGTTGCCGTTGCCGCTACTCGGCCCGCTTCCGTCGTCGTCCACGTCGTGGCGAACGCCTAACGGGCGTGAGCTCAGGCCCGGCGAACAGCGAATCCGGTAAGGTATTCCCCTATAAGGCGTGCGACAAACAGGAAAGAATTCGCGGCGATGCGCTGATTTGTCCGTTTCTCCCGATGCGGGAAATTCCGAGAGATCATCAACCAGCACACTCCACCAATACACCAATGAAGAATCCTTCGGGAAAGGCGCTGTTACTCAGCGCAACAATCGCTGTCGTGGGCATCGGAGCCTTTTACTCGTGCACTACTACTTCGGGTGGAAACGAAAGTGTATTGGTTGGAGACGCAGCCTCCAAAGTCTACGTCGCACCGGGAAAATACGACGAGTTCTACGCATTCTTTTCGGGGGGATACAACGGCCAGGTCATGGTTTACGGCCTCCCCTCCGGTCGCCTGCTGAAATTCCTCCCGGTCTTTTCGCAGAATCCGGAAACCGGATACGGCTATAACGAAGAGACGAAGCCAATGCTCCAGACGACCTACGGGTTCATACCGTGGGACGACGCCCACCACACGGAACTTTCCCAGACCGACGGCGTCCCCGACGGGCGCTGGCTCTTCATCAACGGAAACAACACACCACGCGTGGCCCGGATAGATCTGAAGACTTTCGAGACAACCGAGATTCTCCAGATACCCAACGCCGCCGGCGGACATGCTTCGCCCTTCACCACGCCGAATACGAAATACATCGTCTCCGCGACGCGGTTCAGCGTGCCGATTCCCAACACAGACGTACCGATCGACAGCTACAAGAAAACTTTCAAGGGCACGCTGTCATTCATCACCGCTGATCAGCCCGGCAAGATGGACATTGCGTTCCAGATCCTGATGCCCGGCTTCAACTACGACCTTGGCCACGCAGGCAAGGGCCCCTCCGACGGCTGGTTCTTCTTCACTACCTATAACACCGAGCAGGCGTATGAGAAGCTGGAGCTGAACGCTTCTCAGAACGACAAGGATTTCATTACCGCGGTCAACTATCGTCTGGCGGAGCAGTGCGTGGCGAACGGCAAGGCGAAAAACGCGCCTGCCGATTACTTCCACAACGTCATGGATGAGAAGTCGCGCATTGCGCACTCGGAGAGAAAGAGCGGAGTGAAGATGCTGGCGCCGCAGGACTGCCCAGGCGTCGTCTACTATCTCCCGACTCCGAAGTCACCTCACGGCGTCGATATCGATCCAACGGGTGAGTACATAGTTGCCGGCGGCAAGCTGGCCACCGTAATCCCCGTTCACTCATTCACCAAAATGCTGCGGGCCATCGCCGACAAGCAGTTCGACGGCGAGGTACAGGGCATCCCAGTGCTCAAGTACAGCGCCACGCTGGCTGGAGAAGTTCAGAAGCCCGGCCTTGGTCCGCTGCACACCGAATTCGACGGAAAGGGCAACGCTTACACCACCATGTTCATCTCGTCCGAGATCGTTAAGTGGAAGCTGGGTACGTGGGAGGTGCTCGACCGGATGCCGGTCTACTATTCACCGGGCCACCTCATGATCCCCGGCGGCGACAGCAAGAAACCGTGGGGCAAGTACCTGCTTTCACTCAACAAGATCACCAAGGACCGATACCTCCCCACCGGTCCCGAGCTGGCCCAGTCGGCGCAGCTGATCGACATCAGCGGCGACAAGATGAAGATGCTGCTCGATTTCCCGACGATCGGCGAGCCGCACTACGCGCAAGCGATTCCCGCGGATCTGATCAAGGGCAACAGCCTGAAGTTCTACAAACTGTCTGAGAACACCCACCCGTTCGTCACCAGGGCCGAGGCCGATGGCGGGATCAGGCGCGAGGGCAAGAACGTGCACATCAACTTGATTGCAATCCGTAGCCACTTCGCGCCTGACAATCTCGAGGGCGTGCAGGTTGGGGACACGGTCTACTTCCACCTCACCAACATCGAGCAGGACTGGGATATAGTTCACGGCTTTGCCGTCCTTGGCGCGGAGAACGCCGAGGTGATCGTCGCACCCGGCGAAACGCGGACGCTGAGATGGATTCCCAAAACGACGGGCATCTATCCCTTCTATTGCACGGACTTCTGCTCGGCGCTGCACCAGGAGATGCAGGGATACGTCCGTGTCTCGGCGCCGGGATCCAATGTGGCGCTGACGGCCAACATCAGCGCGAGGGCGCGGTCGCAGTCGACGCGCGCGCAGGCGCTGCCGAATCAGGATCACAAAGGGATGGAGATGGCCAATGGCAGCCGCTGACGTGGCGATCGTGCCGGGGCAGGGAGCGGCGAGCGCGCTCTTCCCCGCAATTGCCGCGAAACAGGCAGACAAGATACGCGCCCGTGTCTCGCGCATATCCGTGTCGAAGATTCCGCGTATCCTGATCCTGCTCGCTTCTGTGCTGATGATCGGGGTGTACGTCTTTCCTTTGTGGAGCGTGCGCTTGACGGCGCCGCAGTACCCAGAAGGCCTGGGAATGCAGATCCGCATCAATACCGTCGAGGGCACAACTGAAAACGATCTCAACAACATCAATAATCTCAATCATTACATCGGCATGAAGCGAATCGAGCCGGACGCAATTCCGGAGCTTCGCATCATGCCATGGATCGTGGCGGCAATCATCGTAACGGGGCTGGCGACTGCGGCGCTCGCCAAGCGACAGCTGGTTTATGCGTGGACTGCCGGATTTCTCGCGATCGCGATCATCGGCCTGATCGATTTCTGGAAGTGGGAATACGACTACGGCCACCACCTCGACAACGAGCACGCCATTCTCAAGATCCCGGGGATGACCTATCAGCCACCGTTGATCGGCGCGAAGCAGCTGCTCAACTTCCGCGCGGTATCGTTGCCTTCCCTGGGCGGAATTCTGGCCGGACTAGCGATGGCGCTTGCTCTGACCGCCGTGGTGCTGGCGTGGCGCGAGCGAAAATTCGCCATAGCGCGCGGCTGACGCCCGCGGATCCACCAGCCATCGGCATCGAGCAATGATTTCATTCCCGCGGTTCGGCGCGGCCGTGCTCGTACTTGCGTCACTGAGCGCAGCTACCGCCGGGGCCCAGGCGACGATCACGGTGTCGCCTCATGGCCCCGTCCGGACGCTTACCGCCGCAATCGCGGCAGCCTCTCGTCACGCGAAAATCGTCGTGAAGCCCGGCGTCTATCGCGAGCCGACGATCATCGTTGATAAGCCCGTCGAGATCATCGGCGAGGGATGGCCGGTTCTCGACGGCGCGAGCGCCCGGCAAATCATGACGGTAACCGCGGATAGTGTAACCATTCGCGGCCTGCACTTCGAGCACGTCGGGACCAGCTTCACGGAGGATTGGGCAGCGGTGCGGTTTCAGACCGTCCGCGGCTGCACTATCGAAGGCAATCGATTCGACGACGCATTCTTCGGGATCTACCTCGCCAAAGTCAACGACTGTACGATTCGCGGAAATATTCTCCGCTCGGGCCGTGGACGCGAAATGAATTCCGGAAACGGAATCCACCTCTGGGCCTCTAACGGAATCGTTATCGCGAACAATCGCATCTCGGGCCACCGGGACGGCATCTACTTCGAGTTTGTCCACAACAGCGTCATCAGCGGCAACGTCAGCGAGCTGAACCTGCGCTATGGCCTGCACTTCATGTATTCGGACGACTGCAGGTATCTGAACAACACTTTCAGGAGAAACGGCTCCGGTGTGGCGGTGATGTTTACCAACCGAGTTGAGATGACAGGCAACCGATTCGAGGAAAACTGGGGCGGCGCCGCTTACGGACTTCTCCTGAAGGAGATTGGAGACAGCAAGCTCGAGGGAAACGTTTTCTATCGGAATACCACGGGCCTGCTTGCCGATGGCGCTAACCGGCTGAAAGCGATACGAAACGACTTCATCGACAACGGCTGGGCGGTAAAGCTCCAGTCAAGCACGCAGGATGGCAGCTTCACCGGCAACAACTTCATCGGCAACACCTTCGATGTCTCAGCGAACAACAGCGAGACTACGACGACCTTTGCGCGCAACTACTGGGACGATTACCGAGGGTACGACCTGGACCACGACGGCTTCGGGGATGTGTCGTATCACCCCGTGCGGCTCTTCTCGATGGTCGTTGCCCAGAACGGCCCGTCGATCATACTCCTCCGCAGTACGTTCGTTCGTCTGCTCGACTCGGCGGAGAGCATCATTCCGGCGCTGACGCCGGAAGCTCTCATTGACCGCAAGCCGGCGATGAAGAGGGTCAAGTGATCGAGGCGCGCCACATCACGAAGACGTTCGGGACCCTCCGCGTTCTGGACGACTTGTCCCTAAGCATTGGGCCGCGCCGGATCACGGGCCTCGTCGGACCCAATGCCGCTGGGAAAACAACGCTCGCGAAGATCATTCTCGGTCTCACGAAGGCGGATTCCGGTACGCTGGAGATCGGCGGGACTCGGATCGGCGCGGACGATGCCTACCGTTCGCGCATTGGCTACATGCCGCAAATGCCCCGGTTCCCGGAGAATCTTTCCGCGCGGGAGCTGTTCGAGATGCTGACTGATCTCCGTCGTCCGACACGGCCGGTGGACGACGAGCTGATCGAGCGCTTCAGCTTTGCCGGCGCGCTCGACAAGCCCATTCGCATGCTCTCCGGCGGGACCCGTCAGAAGGTAAATGCCGTCATCGCATTTCTCTTCCGCCCCGATCTGCTCATTCTCGACGAACCGACTGCCGGCCTCGATCCTGTGTCCAGCGGTATCCTCAAGGACAAAATCTTCGCCGAGAAAGCGGCCGGGACGACGTTTCTCCTGACATCACACATCATGAGTGAGCTCGACGAGCTCGCCGACGATGTCGCCTTCATCAATGAAGGCAAAGTCGCATTCGTGGGAGCTCTGGCCGAGATCAAGCGGGTCACGAGACAGTCCAATCTCGAGCGTGCGATCGCGGAGATGATGAAACGCGGAGCGGCAGCATGAAGGTGACGGCCAAGGTTGCGCGCTACGAGATTCGCGACGTGATCCGGAGCCGCTGGCTCATCGGCTACACGCTTTTCTTCCTCATCGTTACCGACGCACTCTTTCGGTTCGGCGGCGGCGGAGAGAAAGCACTGCTGAGTCTCGTGAACGTCGTGCTTATTCTGATTCCGCTCGTCGCCATAGTGTTTTCAACAGTCTATCTGTACGCCGCGCGTGAATTCATCGAGCTTCTCCTGGCTCAGCCGATCAAGCGGCGGCAGGTATTCGCCGGTTTGTACGTTGGGCTGACGCTTCCGCTGTCGTTGAGCTTTGTCGTGGCGGTCTGCGTGCCGTTCATATTGCACCGCGGCATCGCGAGCGCGCAGCCGGGGACATTCGCGGCGCTGCTTCTGGCAGGAATTGCGCTGACTCTCATCTTTACGGCCTTGGCGTTCCTGATCGTCGCTCGCACCGAAGACAGGCTCAAGGGACTGGGGTTGGCCGTAGCTGTGTGGCTATTCCTGGCGGTGCTCTATGACGGTCTCGTTCTGCTGGTCATTTCGGTCATGGCCGACTACCCCATTGAGCGGCCGCTCATCGGCCTCATGCTCGCAAACCCGATGGACTTGGCGAGGGTGGCCCTGCTTCTGCAGTTTGACGTCGCAGCGCTGCTTGGTTACACCGGCGCCGTCATGCAGAAGTTCTTCGGCAGAGCGATCGGCGTCACGGTGACCTCACTGGCGCTCGCAGTCTGGGTATTCGCCCCACTCCTTGCTGGCATGCGCGCATTCCAGAAAAAGGATTTCTGATCCGCAAGATCTTTCTCGCGCGCGGATGATCGCGCGCTCACTTTACCAACAGGATTGAAGCACTATGAAACGGGAACTGAGCCTGGTCGTGGCCATCGCATTGCTGGCGGCGTGCAGCAAGGGAGAAAAAAGCTCAACAGCCGATACATCTGGAGCCGCTGCCGCGGCGACCACTCCTGGAGGCGAGGTGAAGCCGGGCCCCGGTGGGAAGATCATCGTCGTCCAGGAAACGAGCGATGAAAAGGGAAACTATTTCACGCCGAACGAGATCGAAGCACACAAGGGGGACGTCCTCCGTTTTACGCTCAAGGTGGGCGTTCACAATGTGCATTTCCTCCCGGATTCGAATCCAGGGAAACCCGGACTCCCGCCGGCAAGCGAGCTGTTGCAGCTGCCGGGTCAGACCCTCGACATTCCCGTCAACTTCGCCGCCGGCAGTTACTACTTCCAGTGCGATCCGCACGCCGCACTCGGAATGAAAGGGCACCTGAAAGTCGAAGACTGAAGCGACTGATATGGACTGGTTCGTAACGCGTTTCATAAAGTCGGCGCTGGCATGGCTCGGCATGGGAGTCACCCTGGGTGTCGCAATGGCCGCGCATCCAATGTGGATCATTTATCGGCCGGCGCACGTGCACATGAATCTCCTTGGATTTGTCACGATGATGATCTTTGGAGTGGCTTACCATGTCGTGCCACGCTTTTTCGGTCACCCGCTTTACAGCAAGAGGCTGGCTGGCGGCCATTGGTGGTTCTCGAACGTTGGGCTTGCGTTGATGGTCGTAGGATTCTTCATGGCGCCACATGTTGGAGAGCGGAGCGTCCCCGTCCTCGCAACAGGGGGCGTGCTCAGCGCGCTCGGCGCTTTCGCATTCATCTTCAACATCTGGCGCACGATTGACGGGCCGACGACGCTCCGCCGGATCGAGGATGCGCCAGCATCGCGGCGCCCTCCGCTCGTGCCGGGCGATTCCTAGCTCTCGACGCTGAGAATTCCGATTGCACCTTTCTGGCCGTGGCCGAATCCGTGGTTGACGAACACGAACTCGCCCGGAACGTCCGCCAGCATCTCGAACACCATTCCGCCTCCGGGCGCAACGGCAAAAGTCTGAACGCCGCGCAGCGGAATGCCCGGCGGCGCACCGAGGTAAACCGTGTCGAACTGCTCTCCGACCACGTGAAAATTGCAGGCGTGAGTGGGCCCGGCATTGGCAACGTAGAATCGCACGCGCTCCCCCACTCGTGCCTTGAGCGGCGCGGTCATGTATTGACTTGGACGCCCGTTGAAGACGACATAGTCCGGCAGTAAGGCAAGCATCTTCGTGTAGTCGAACGGCATCGCACCGGCGACCGCCGCGCCGAGGTAGTACTCGCTCTCCACGAGGACGAACTCTTTCGCCGGTGGCAGCGGAAGGGTTGGATCAACTACCACCGCTCCGACCATTCCCGAGCCGATGTGCATGAGGACCGGGGAAGTTCCGCAATGATACAAGTACACCCCCGGATACCGTGCCTTGAACGTATACGACACAGATTGTCCGGGAGCGATTGAGCGGAAGGCGACCTTCGGATCGAGCTGCGCTGCGTGAAAATCCATCGAGTGAGGAATCGATCCGTGGTTGGTGAGAGTAAACTCGACGGTGTCGCCTTGCTTCACGTGCACCATGGGCCCCGGAATATCGCCGCCGAATGTCCACGCCGAGATGACGGTATCGTCCGAAATGCGGATCGGTACTTCTTGAGCGGTGAACTCGAGCCGCGTAGTACGCTCGCGCGCAACCGGCGGAAGCGTCGGATCGAATTGGTGAAAGGCTACGTTCTGGCCCTTCGCGGGCGCGGTTGTCGACTGATGAATGTTGGCATGGCCACCGGTGTCGAGCTTGCTGTCGGGATTGCGCACGGCCGTTCCCGGCCCGGCCTGCGGAGGGATGGCAGCGTTCGAGCCGGCGGGCTCGCTGGTTTTGTGCTCCGACTCGTCGGTGCCGCAGGCGCTCAAGCCGAGCGGCGCGAGCACGCCCAACACTGACGACTTGATCAGGAACTCTCGGCGAGTGGCGGGGCTGTCAGCAAGTTTGGATAACGTCGGAAGTGCGGTCGTCATGGCAATCTCCGAATTGAGTTTAGAACTTCTCGCCCTTCGCTTCTCGAATGTGGCTTCCGGCGGAGCGGATTCGGGGCCACATCGTAAAAAAGAAAAGCGCAATTCCTGCGAACTGAGCAAGGCCACCAATTACGACGGCCGATCGCAGCCACAGAGCCGCGGAGTACCCCCGCGCCAGCTCGCCCACGACACGTCCGCCCGTCCCGATCGTGAGAAGCCAGTAAGCAGCAGCGGCCAACCTCGGGTCATACTGCTGCTCACCGCGTTCAGCGCGCGGGAAGAGCCAGAGCGCCACACCCAGGATCATCATCATCACGAAGCCCACCAGGATCGCGTGGGTGTGCGCACTTACCTCGTACAGACTTGGGGACCGCAGGAATATCTCGCGTCGAATCAGTATCCTGGTTCCGATCGCGAGTCCGAGGACCAAAAACGCGATGGCGGTCTTGATGTAGCGGCGGACGAGTGAATGCACGATTCAAAATGTCCCAAAACGGTCTTCTGTTCCAGGTTCAGGAAATCCAGCGGGCGATTCCAAATGCGGCAACAGCCGCAAGGCCTCCGATCACGCGCGTCTGGAGTGCGCTCCGCAAAACGGGGACGCCGGTGAATTTTCCCTTCGCTCCGCCAAAGACGGCCAGCGCGATGAGCGTGACGATCACCGACAGGCGCAACGCTGTGCGTGCGTCTGGGAGCAGCAGGTAGGCACTGAGGGGGATGATTCCGCCCACCGCGTACGCGAGCGCGATCGTCAGAGCACTCTTCCAGGCGCGGATAGTGCTCGGCGTCGCCCCGCGCCGCGAGATAGCCTCCGAGGCCCATTGCAATCGAGCCGGCTGCGATCTCGGCGAAACCGGCGGTGACGATGAGGCGGGACTGCGCGATCGCCCCGGTTAGACCTGCGGCCAGGGCGAACGGCACCGTCAACCCGTCGGACATCCCGATTACGACGTCGCGTACGGCATCGCTCGAGGTAAAGTGCTTCTCAACGTGCGGAGTCAGCGGCACTAACTAATAGTATCTGATTGAGGACAACCTCGCGCTCAAGCCGGAATCAAATCCGCCCTGACCCCATCCTCGGCCGGCGACTCTTGCATTTCCGCGACGCTGTCCGGCTTGAGCACGAGCATCGACATACTAGCCGAATGCATTACGGCGGTAGCGACACTGCCACGAAGCATTCGGGCGAACCCGCCGCGGCCGTGCGTCGCGATCGCAATCAGATCGGCCCGCTCCCGGCCAGCAAAGTCGCCAATGGCGCTGGCTATGTTCTCGCCGATGACGACATCTGTCGTCACTGCCATGCCATTCCGGCGGAGCTTGCTGGCGATGCCGAAGAGGTATGACCGCGCGGCCGCGATGTCCTTGTCCCACCAGGGCAGGCTGGGATCGACGATCTCCTTCTGCGCGTGCGATTGTGGAATGAGAACGTTGAGCAGGGTGATCTCGGCTTCCTCGATCGACGCCAGCGCCATTACGCGTGGAAGAATCTGCTCGGCCAGCGTGGATCCATCGAGCGGAACAACGATGCGCTTGAATGCTTCATTGATCTGCGGATTCAGATAGCTCGTCGGCGGCTTTACGACCAGGATGGGAATCGTCGTATGGCGTATCAGCGAGTCCGTCACGCTTCCAAGCGTGAACCTGGAAATGCCGCTGCGTCCGTGGGTGCTGATTACTATCAGGTCGACGTCGTGACGCCGAGCGTACCCCTCGAGGACTTCGGCGACCGGCCCGGTGTGCAAATCGATGGTGATGATGGCTTTCGATGTAGCCCTGCACTCTGCCGCCAGCGCGTAGAGCTCGCTCAATGCTCTGTCACGCTCGCTGACCACGAGCTCGGCTGCGACGGCCAGGCCATCGGCTGCCGTTGCCATCCCGAAGAAGGAGCCCGTTCCGAGCACGCGCACAAGCTGGATCTTCGCGTCGCAACGTTCCGCTATCCTGAGTGCAACCCGGATCGCCTCGCGGTCGAACCCCGATCCGTCGGTCGGGACCATGATCACCTTGTACATACAGACTCCTTGTGATTGCACGCTCGTATTTCGCGGCGCGAATGCGCCCCCGGTGCATTCAATCTCGACACAATGAGGAGGGAGCTCAGTCAGTTTAAGGCTGATTTCTTGTCAGAGTTTCCCTGTTCCAGCGCGGGTGTTGACCTTACTGCCGGTCCAATGCCCCCCGGATTGGTGGGTTGAGGGGATATCACCCGCGGTCGAGAGCTCTTTAGGGTTTCACTTTACCCGTGCTGACTGACCAGACGTACGACGCCACAGCCAGTGCCTGCGCGGGCGTAATTCCGCCGGGGTAAGCAACCATAAGAGTAGACGGCACGCCGTGCGTCGCCACGCGGTAGATCTGCGCGAATTCGCCGTTCTTGGCATCTCTCCAGGCGTGCGGCTTCAAAGTCGGAGCGATCTGCGTCCCTTCTAGTTTTTGGCCGTGACACGCAAAGCATGTCCCCTGGCCGTGAAAGATCGCCCGACCCAGCTCCACCGTTGCCGGGGTGATCGCGCTGGTGTCGGGCTGCTGCGCGCCCTGTGGATGCAGCGCGAGTGCGCCGGCACCGGCGAACATCACCATCGCCACCGCCAGCAGGAGCGTTTTCATTGCCGTGCGCAAAGGTCCCGGATCCCAATCGCCGGCATCAAACCGTCGGAGATCGGTGCCATATCTCTTCGCCCGACATTCGACCCGGTCCATTCAACGCGAACGTGAGGCACACGCCGAGAAGGGTGAGCTCGAATTCATAGCCATATGGCGCGAAGAAGCCACCGTGAAATCGCGCGACGAGTATGGCAACCACCATTTCAAATGCCAACAGAGCGCCAGCCAGTCGGGTAAATACCCCGAGAAGGATCGCCAATCCTCCAAGCATTTCAGCCGCGATGACGACTGCCGCGGAGACGAACGGCAGTGGAAGTCCCAGCTTTCCCATGATGTCAGCGGTTCCGCCGATGCCGAACACGAAGAACTTCTGGCCCCCATGCATCAGGAACACCAGTCCCACCACAATCCGCAGTGGAAGCATCCCCCACTTGGCGAATCGAGCGCCGCTGTATTTCATCTCACTTCTCCGGGTTGTGACGTGTCCTTTCGCTCATCGAGACGCAGACGTCTCCTGCTAAAACGCCACCCACGAATACAGGAAGAGTGTGTTGTTGTCCGCTGCCTTGCGGCCGGCGGCGTCGTAATCGTTTGATGCGCCATTAAACATGTTGTAGAACACGTACTGAAGTCCGAATCGCATATTCTGCCATGGGTTGACCGTGAGTTCTCCGATTTCTCCTCTCGAGTTCGGGCTCCCCGTGCGACTGCCAGTGATGGATGCCGGAGCAAAAATTACGGCGTCGCTCGTGCCCGTCGTCTGGAAGTAGCCAGCGGTCAGTGCGTAGCGCAGGCTCGGCTCCAATGTGAGATTGGTCCGAAACGTGGAAAGCGTCTCGTGCAGGTTTGCGGCTTCTGGTGGCGCCGCGGCAGCGAACGCGGAAAGAGTCTGGCTCTCGTGAATGAACACCGCTCGTCCAATCCACATGCCGATCTTGGCCTGATGCTCGATCTGCGCATCAATCGCCGCGTCGGTGTAGTTGTTCGTTGGCCCGCTCACGCCCTGCGGATACAAGCGCGCCGCGAAGCCGTACGTTCCGATCATCCCATATGTGGAGGGCCAGGCGTGCTGTAGGGCGACCCTCCAATACGGGATTACGCCCTTCGCTACGTTTGTGGCGGTCCCGTCGAGTGGCTCGGTTGCGCCCTGCGGCGCGGATCTGTAGGCGGTGAGTTCGGTGTACAGCAAGTCGTTGTACAACGAGTAGGCGCCGAGCCCCGCTACCTGCTGGCCAAGCGCGCCATCGATGAGCGTGCTCGCCGCGGGAGATGGAGCGACGTCGGAGCTCATGAACGGGAAGCTCCATGCGGGCGCAGTATTCCACGGATCCTGGACGGTCGGATTGTTGTGCAAGGTGAAACCGAAGAGCATGTCGCGTTCTGCTACGGTCACATGCTTCGCCCAGCGCAGATCGACGTTGTCGATGCCGATCCCGCCATCGGCTGCCGCGTAAGTGAACTGGGTGAATATTCCGACGTGTGGCGTGATCTGTCCCGCGAGGAAAATACTGAGTTGTTGAGGGAAGCTCACGGTCCCATTCTGCGCTCCCGGTTGGGCCCGGGAAGTTTGCGTCAGACCCGTCACGACCATGGCAGCCAAGGGCGGAATCGTAGCCAGCTTGAGTGATTCCCGACCGACGCTGTCGCCGGGTTGGCCAATCGTAGGCAGGCCGGTGAGTGTGTAGCCATTGAGCTTGAACATCCGCCCGAATGGAGTGAGCTGAGGGAACTGGTAGTGGCAGGCGCTACACGCGAGTCCGGTTTGGCGCGAAAAGCTCGGAACGAAAATCTTCGCAAGCGCCGCATAGAGCGAAGCTGGAGCTACTGTATGACTGGCGGGAAAGCCAGGGATCGCATCGGCGCGACCGGCCCTTGTCGATATTGGCTGTCGGCTCGCGCTGCCGGGAAGAGCGCTCGCTGCGCTGGAGAACATGCTCAATGCGAAAAGCGCGAATACAACGGTGAATCTGAAATGGCCAGGCATCCGGCGCATGCACATGGAGCAATCCGTGAACAGGAAGGAAAGACTCGACCCGCGGGCGTATTCGCGCCAGCGCGTTAACGTAATCGCGAGGCGCTCTCTCACACTGTAAGGGAATCCCTGATTCAATGCCAGACCTCCGGGGGAAGCTCCACCGTGAGGGACCGACCGTGATGATTTACTGTTTTGCGCAGTGGCTGTTTTGAGAGGCGATGGTCAGTACCGCGGTTCCGACCACCGGCATCGTGCTCTCGATTCTCGCCGGAAGTCTGCAGGCGTCATCGGTCAGATGAATCCGGATGATGCCCTCTCCTTTATAGTGCTGAGGGTCGCGTACGCGCATCTCGACCAGGATCACCCGCAACTCTCCCATCGGAGTCGGAATCATCTCGCGGCGGATCACGGTTACGGTGGTTGGATTTCGGGCGGAGTCGAAATGGCGATCAAAGCGGTACGTCGCCCCCGGGGTCATTGGAAGCGTGCGGATGAAATACATGAACGACAGCTCGTCGAGCGGCGTGTTGCTCAGGCTCTGGCCGGTCTCTCCCTTCGCCGACTTCCACTCTTTCTGATCGGGATAGAGGTCAATCGACTCGTCGTGACGCGCCAAAGGATTCTTTTCGTGCTTGAAGAAACGGAGCGAGGAACCTCGAAGCGGGTCGAACCACGATGAGCTGCTGCTGACTGCGCTGAGGAGTGCAATGCGAATCCTGGAATCGAAGCGCAGAAGGTATGTGCTGGTCCCGCGGACATCGACCGGCCCTTCGATCCACATTGCCGCAGTTCCGACTTTCCCGCCGTGCGCAACGGTGACTTCGTAAGTGAGCTTCTCTCCAACGGAGAAGGGCAGCGCAGCGGTCTCGGAGGGTACGCGGCCGCTGGCACAGACACCGATCACGGCGAGAGCAATGAAGCCGGGTTGCCGGAACTGGATGGCGCGGCGTACATGTCGGGGGAATCGCGGCCCCGGTACCTGAAGGAGACTGGTAGGTAACATCCCTCAAGATGCTGGAGCTTCGTGCGCTTGACTGTCGGGGAGCACGGTCGAATCCTGAGTGAATGGGCCGCGTTGCGGTGAGGGAAAGCCCTACACACTTTC
>DHJM01000065.1:8101-39973 GCA_002404335.1 Gemmatimonadales bacterium UBA4720 | reverse complement strand
TGCTCCTCGGCATCAAGGAACGAGCGGAACGAAAAGGATTGGTGGCGGCTCCAGCGCCGGGTGAGGAAAACTCTCACAAAAAAACAGCGGAACTCCGACGGACGCGGACGGCCTGAGGCTGCAGCTTCCCATCATGGGATTCTACGAAGAAAGACCTCCACGTCACGGGCACCGCACTCCGTCCGAGCTGGCTGAGGACGAGATCCTCTCGGCGCTCCACGGAGATTTCTGTGGGATGCCGGAAGCCAAGGAAGAGCCTCGACCAACGACTGAATTCGAACGCGTGCGTTTGAAGCACGTCTCGCTACTGCCGTGGGCCGACGCGCATCCGTTCGCAGCAACATCGGTGAAGCAGCCTCCCAGTAGGGCGGGCACTGCCCCGGCTCCTGCCGAGAACCTTGCGGCGCAGACACCGAAGCCAAGCGTAGCAGGAGCGAGCCATGACAACTGAGACAGTTGAGACGCCAGTCGCGGAACTGAAGGCATTGCCGGTCGTGCATGAGGTTCGTCACCTGTTCCGGCCCGGTACTTCGTTCAAGCTCCTGCTGGCCATTGAAAACGACGACAATGCTCGAGCCGCGATTCGCGTGACCGATGCTCTCATCGCTAGAGGCGCGGTGCCGCGCGTCATTCATGCCACAGAGCTGATGACGCCGGTTGCCGGCACTCCCGACTCAATGATGTTTTTTGCGGAGGCGGTGCTTGGCGAAGAATTCCACGAGGGGCTGGCACGTTCCCTTCGCAAGCTGATTTCATCCACTATCGGTCGAGCCCAACCGTGGCCGGTGCAAAGCGTTACCGGAGAACCATCTTTCTGCATAACGCAGGAAGCGCAAGCACAGAACTCCGAGCTTCTGGTGATGGGGATCCACCGGCACGGAGCGTTCGAGCAGGCGATCGGCGAGAACACCGCTACTCGCGTGATGGCAAAGGCAGCGGTACCTGTGCTTGGCGTGCGTCCGGCATTATCAGGATTACCGCGGCGAATCATGGTCGCCACCGACTTCGGAAACGCCAGCCGCGAAGCTGCTCACCTCGCCGCAAACCTGGCCGATCCGGGCGGTTCGGTGATCCTCGTTCACGCGAGCCTGCCAACGCCGATCGTTGAGGAGGGAGACGAGGGTGCAGCGCTCATTCAACGCGAGGGAATCGAGCATGCCTTTCTTCACCTGACCAATGAGATCAGCGAAGGCAAATCGATTCAGGTCGAAACCGTTTGCCGCACTGGCGACGCAGGAGCGCAACTGATGGCCGCGGCGGCACTCGTCTCACCCGATCTGATCGCTATTGCGAGCCAGCGACATCATCTCATCACTCGCCTGATTCTGGGAAGTGTTACTCGGAAGCTGGTGCGGGAAGGCAGTTGGTCAATGCTCATCACGCCACCTGTCGGCAGTTATTGAGAGCTGAGCTTCCTCAAAGGGTCGCCATCCCGAAAGAGGACGCGCTTGGTCGCCTCTGAAGTGAGCGCGTAAGCCGCCACAATTCCGCAGACGTCAGCGAGCGTGCTCTCCTTGCTTCCGGGAATCCGGACGCCAAGTTTGCGATCGAGCTTTACTGTTATCGCAGAGAGGGAGGGCCGAACGAAAAAGTTTGAGTTCGATGTCACCGTATCGAGCGCTGTTCCAGCTGTCGCTCAAACGCGCACCGCGAAAGCCGACACGGCGATGCGTAGGGTCTCAGCAGCGGGCGATGCAGAATCGGTCGCCGCGTCGCCGCTGACTCCAGAGCTTGTGGCGAGAATGCAGCGGTACTGGCAAGCCGCCAACTATCTGACCGTCGGCCAGATCTATCTCCGGGACAACCCACTTCTCCGTGAGCCGCTCAAGGCAGGAGACGTAAAGCCGCGGCTGCTTGGACATTGGGGTACGTCGCCGGGGTTGAGCTTCATCTATGTGCACCTCAACCGACTGATCACGGAGCGAGATGCCAACATCATTTATCTCGCTGGACCGGGGCACGGCGGGCCCGCCATCGTTGCGAACGTCTACCTCGAGGGTACCTACACTGAAGTCTATCCGGCCATTACCCGAGATGTGGAGGGTCTCGCGCGCCTCTTTCGGCAGTTCTCGACACCGGGCGGCATTCCGAGTCACGTAAGCGCACCGACACCGGGCTCGATCCATGAAGGAGGAGAGCTCGGTTACGTCCTGATGCATGCCCTCGGCGCGGTGTTCGACAATCCGGATCTCATAGCAGTAGCCGTTGTTGGAGATGGAGAAGCTGAGACCGGGCCACTGGAAGGATCGTGGAAAGGAACGAGCTTTCTGAATCCCGTTCGCGACGGCGCGGTGCTGCCGATCCTCCACCTGAACGGATATAAGATCAGCGGACCCACGGTCCTCGGGCGTAGCAGCGATGATGACGTACGGAGTCTTCTTCAGGCGCACGGCTACGAGGTTCATTTCGTGGAAGGCGATGAGCCGCTCCGATTGCATCAGGAGTTTGCCACGACGCTCGACAGCTGCCTCGCGCGAATTCGGGAGATCCAGACGAGCGCTCGTTCCGGATCCTCCGGTCCGATCCGACAGCGTCCACGCTGGCCTGCGATCGTTCTCCGCACTCCCAAGGGATGGACCGGACCCAAGGTTGTGAACGGACTTCCCGTGGAAGGAACGTTTCGCGCGCATCAAGTTCCGCTCAGCGCGGTGCCGGCTAGCTCTGAGGAGATGAGGCAGCTCGAGGAGTGGCTCCGAAGCTATGAGCCGGAGACTCTCTTCGATTCATCGGGCGCCTTACTGCCTGAGCTTGCGGAGCTCGCGCCGAAAGGTGATCGCCGCATGGGGGCGAATCCGCACTCGAATGGGGGTCGCCTCCTCGTACCGCTCCGCATACCCGATTTTCGTGATTATACCATAGATGTCCCTGCACCCGGCACAATCGCACGGGAGTCGACTCGGCAGCTCGGGCAGATGGTGCGGGACATCTTCGTTGAAAACCAGCGTACTTCGAACTTTCGGCTGTTTTGTCCGGACGAGACCAACTCCAACAGACTCGGGAACGTTTTCGAGGTCGAGAAGCGGTGTTTCGTCGGTCCTATTCTCGGAATCGATGATCACATCGCTCCCGATGGCCGCGTGATGGAGGTCCTGAGCGAGCATCTGTGCGAAGGATGGCTGGAGGGCTACCTCCTCACCGGCCGTCATGGACTGTACGTGACTTACGAAGCCTTCGCCATGGTGTCGGCGTCGCAGATGGTTCAGCACACGAAGTGGTTGCAGGAGGCCTGCAAACTCGGCTGGCGCGCGCCGATTGCCTCGCTCAACATCCTGCTCACGTCCACGTGCTGGCGCAACGATCACAATGGCTTCAGCCATCAGGGACCCGGATTGATCGACGTAATGATGTCCAAGCGAGGCAGCGTCGCGCGGATCTACCTTCCGCCCGATGCCAATTCACTTCTCGCCGTCGCTGACCACTGCTTTCGCAGCCGTAACTACGTAAACCTGATTGTGATCGACAAACAGCCGCAGCTCCAGTGGCTTCCGATTGAGCAGGCAATCGAGCACGCCGCGCGCGGCGCTTCGGTGTGGGATTGGGCGGGAAATGAAAGGAGTAGTGCCCAGCCGAGTACAGGTGCTGACAGCGAGCCCGACGTAGTGCTGGCATGCGCGGGTGACACGCCGACACTGGAAACTGTCGCGGCGGCGTGGTGGCTGAGACGACTCGCGCCGGAACTTCGGGTGCGGGTGGTGAACGTGGTCGACCTCATGACTCTCTTTTCACCGGGCGACCATCCGCACGGAATGAAAGACGAGGATTTCAATCGGCTATTCACCGCCGACAAGCCGGTCGTCTTCGCATTCCACGGATACCAGTACCTGGTTCATCAGATGCTGCATCACCGGTCGCATCCAGGCCGCTTCCACGTACGGGGTTTCAAGGAGGAGGGAACCACTACCACTCCGTTCGACATGGTGGTCCTGAACGCGATGAGCCGGTTCCATCTGGCGGCCGAAGCGATTCGGCGATCGCCATTCGAGTCAACTCACAAAGATTCCATCGGGCGCCTGGAAACGATGGTTACCGATGCGGTGCGCTATTCGCGCGAACAGCTGCAGGATCCCCCCGAGATTCGCGACTGGGTCTGGACACGCGAAACGGGGCGCGCGTCTTAGGTCTGGAAGAAATCCTCACAGGAATTCAGGAAATCCTCCCTCGTTTCCGAAGCTGGATCCGCACAGAATGACAACAGCAACCTGGGCGCACTTTGTTCAAACGCGGGAGGGGATCGTGTGGAAAAGACTGCATGCGATTGCGGAGTCGGTGAGGAGTCGACGCGAGCCGATGAAAACTCTGCTCGCCGCATTGTTCGGGCTGTTCGTGTCCAGCCTGTTCGCGATCTCCGGCAACTGGCTCACTATCAGGCTCGGTGGGGGGTCATTCCGCAGTGAACAGTCCGCCTACCACACCATGGTTGTGCTGATCGCGTTCCTCTGGACAGCAGCGTCGGTCGTGCTCGGAGGCTATGTGGTGGCACGCCTGCACAACACTCGTGGTGCTGTGAGCGCCTACATCGTCCTCGAGCTGTTTTTTGGGGCGGGCATGGTGGCCGAGTTCTGGAGCTCGGGGGCCGCATGGTATGATACCGTCGCGGTGTTGTTCGTCATTCCCTGTGCGCTGCTCGGTGCCAGTTTGTTGCGGCCACGCTGGCTGACGGGGAGCGCGCGCCATACTGGCTGAAGCGGCGACACCATCGCAGCGGCTACTGAGCAGTGTAGCCGCCGTCGATCACCAGCTCCGTTCCAGTGACGAACTTTGACTCGTCCGACGCGAGGTACAGCACGCCATACGCAATATCGTCGGGCTCACCGACGTGACCGATTGGATGCAGACTGTCCAGCAGCTTGCGACCTTGCGCCACATCGCCCTGAGATTTTAGAAAGTTCTCCACCATGGGCGTCCAGATATAGCCAGGGTGCACCGAGTTGACCCGAATATTGTAGCCCGCTTTGGCGCAGTAGAGCGCCGCTGATTTCGTCAATAGGCGCACGCCGCCTTTGCTCGCGTTGTACGCGGCCAGGTTCGGATCGCCCACCAGACCTTCGATCGAGGAGAGATTCACTATCGAGCCGCTTCCATTTGTCTTCATGGTCTGGATTGCGTGCTTCGTCCCCAGAAAGACGCCCTCGAGATTGATGCTCATGAGCCACCGCCACTCGGCGAGGGTGGTGTGCTCGACGTCCTTGCTCAGTGCGACGCCCGCGTTGTTAACCAGAACGTCGAGCTTCTTGTAGCGCTCGATGACGGTCCTCATGACGCGTTCCCATCCTGCCTCGTCGGCGACGTCGTGCTCGACGAAAACTGCATCGCCCCCACGGTCCCGGATCTCCTCGGCCACAATTGACCCTTTGTTGACATCGACATCGGTCACTGCGACGGCCGCCCCTTCTTCGGCGAACTTGAGGGCGCATGCACGTCCGATTCCCAGCGCACCACCGGTTATGACCGCTGACTTGCCGCGCATCCTGTTCATTTCGTCTTCTGCAGAGGTCGAAGAAAACTAGAGCCCCCGCTCAGTGGTTTCCCACTTTGCGGAGGCTCCGCTTTGATTGTGTCCAGCAACCTCACAATCTGTGCGACGGCTTCGAACTTCCATCGCGCTGCCCTCCGCCGGCGTCCCGGGGGAGAACCCGTTCACACAATTCCGTCTTGTGAACGCGAATGCAAAATAGCACGGCCACGCCATCGCGGGCGTAGGCAAATCCCTGAATTTTCTTGGACGTTTTCCCTGCTCACGTGAATGGACAGCGGCGGCAGCTGCGCGCCGCTCACTCCGTTGGCAGTCCCCCCGGCTTGCGCCGAAAAATACGGGGGAATCCTCACGCAAGTTCAGGCAATCCTTTCTCGTTCAGGGGGGCGAATCGGATCAGACTATTGGATGGAAGCTGCCACCACCAGCAGGCGGCCGTCGGCGAGTGGGCACCTGAACGCTTCATCGCGCCGCTCAAGGGAGGACCGATGCTAAGGCTAAGAGACATCATGACGCGGAACGTGATCAGCGCCACGCCCAACATGACGATTCGCGATGCTATGGAGCTGTTGTCGGCCCGGCACGTGAGCGGCGCGCCGGTCGTCGACCGAGGAAAGATTGTCGGAATCTTCTCGGCAACCGACATACTTGCGCTTCTCGGGGATCTCAACGATACGACTCCCTCCCTTACCTTCAGGCGCCGAAGGGGACGCGCGGCACCCCTCGAGGATGTAACCGTCGACAAAGTGATGACTCGGAAGGTTCAGTCTCTTCCACCTGATTGTTCTGTCGACGAAGCGGCCGCCTTAATGGGGAAAAAGCAAATCCATCGAGTGCTGGTGATGCTGGGAGATGCCTTGCTCGGAATCGTAACCACGTCCGACGTCGCGAAGGCTGTCGCTGAACACAGGATCAGAAGTCGTACGTACGTCTTCGGGTAGCTGAGAGTCTGTAGACTCGGGAGGAGCAAATGAGAGGGACAACTTTTGCAATCGCCGCAGCCAGTGCTTCTGTGTTGGCTCTTGGGTGTGTCCTGCGGACGCCGAAAACAGAGGTGAGCGCCGACGACTTTGACCTGGCCCCGCTCGCGGGTAAGTGGACTGGCGAATACACCAGCCAGGAGAGTGGCAGGATCGGAGATGTGTCATTTGTCCTGCGCGCCGGCGAGGTTGCGGCGTCTGGGCGCATCGAAATGATCGCGCGCGAATCGGAGAATGCGTCTATTGCCGCTTATCGGCCGATGGTGGATGGCGGTCTGGGTGTTCCCGTGAAGCAGCTTCTGACCATTCACTTCGTCAGAAAGGAAGGCAACACGGTCATCGGACTGCTCGATCCCTACATCGATCCGGATTGCGTGTGCAAGGTGACGACGACATTCCAGGGCGCATTCGTTGACTCTCGCACGATCGAGGGGACTTTCAACACCTTCAGTGCCGAGCTATCGCACATTCCTAATGGCGGCCGATGGAAGGTGACGAGGACGAAGCATTTGTAACTACGGTCAGAGCTAGTAGTAGCAGACCCCCAAATTTGACGCTAGCCCGCGCTGGAGTACGTGCGCATTTGTGCATGCGTGTCGACCAGATACTCCGTGAACCACTTCTGTGCTAGATCGGATACCTTCTCGAGCGCTCCGGTCTCCTCGAAGAGATGCCCCGCACGTGGCACAATCTCGAGGCGGGCTGTGCAGCGGAGCCTGCGGAGCGCTTCATGGTTGAGGCCGATTACGATTGTATCGGCACCCCCGACAATGAGTAGCGTCGGCGCGCGCAAATCCTCCAGCGCACTCCCGGCAAGGTCGGGCCTTCCGCCTCGCGAAACGACCGCGCCCACCAGCTCTGGAAGGGCGGCGGCAGCGACAATCGCGGCCGCGGCTCCCGTGCTGGCGCCAAAGTAGCCGACGGCCAGCCCGTCTAGGCCGCGCTGTGCGACTGCCCAATTGGTTACCGTGGCAAGACGCACTGAAAGCATCTCGATGTCGAATCGCAAATGCCGAGTGAGGGCTTCTGCCCGCTCCTCCTCTCGCGTGAGCAGATCCAGAAGCAGCGTCGCAAACCCCGCACCCTGGAGTTTCCGAGCTACCACCCTGTTTCTCTGGCTGAATCTGCTGCTGCCGGTGCCATGCGCGAAAAGCACCACACCTTTGGCATCAACAGGGACAGAAAGATCCGCTTCCAGAGTTGTCCCCTCAAATGGTATGCGAGCCGGACGCTCTTCTACTCGCCTCTCCTTTTCGCTCGTCATCTGAACCTCCTCTCGATGCTCGTCAAAGCGTCGAGGGATACGTTTCGGGAAGCTCACCACGCTCCCACAGTCCTGTCCGCTCCAGTGGCTCGACGGCGCGGGTCACGTCATAATGGAGCACGGCGTCGAACTGGTGCGGCAATCGTGCTCCAAAGTAGTGGCTCATTCGCTCGGTCTCCGGGCGATAGATGACACCTATCGCACGCTCCAGCCGTGGCTGCCTCAAGCCGAGAATGGCCTCCTCGTTTCCGCGCAGGCCGAGAAGGAAGTTTCCGAGGCCCAACTCGTGAAACAGCGCTTCATAACTTCCATCCAGCGCCGGCCGCACGATCTTCCTCTCCGCCGGTTTGTCCCAATCAGATGCGGCGGTTACAGTGCCCGAGTGGGTGCTGAACCCAACGAGGAACGCGGTGCTTCCCCATCGCTCTCGCATCAGCTGACCGACATTCAGCTCGCCTCGGCCGGCCATGTCGGTTGCGCGGGCATCGCCGAGGTGTGAGTTGTGTGCCCAAACTACGATCTTCGGCCGCCGCCGGTCGTACTCGAGAAACGCCACTAACGAATCCAGCGTCGCGGCCATGTGCCGGTCCCGCATGTTCCATGACGCGGCCCGGTTTCCGAACATCGCGCGGTAGTAGCGCTCGGCATTCAGGACGACTCTCGCATTCTGTTCGGCAAAGAAGAGATCGTCGGCCGCCATCCTCCCATCGTGGGTCGCGTACTCGGCCGCCGATTTCTGGAGATCCACGAGCTGCGCAATCACTTCAGGCTCGCACGATGGTGCCAGGCCGGCCGTCGCGGCGTAACCGTAGGACTGTGGATCTTCTCCGAAATGGTCGAAGCAAGCATAGCGCTGCTCCGCTCTGAGAGCGGCTTCCGGATCGACTTTCCGCAGATACGACAGAACGGCGTCCATCGAGGCGTGCAGGCTGTAGAGGTCGAGCCCGTAGAAGCCGACTTTTCGCGAGGCCCCGATAGCGTCGTTATGGTCGCGGAGCCAGCCGACGAACTCGAGCACGTCCGCATTTCGCCACATCCATTGCGGAAAGCGCTTGAACCCCTCGAGCGCCTGCGAGGCACCTGTGTCGCTGCCGCGGGCCTGCACGTAACGATTCACCCGATACGCGTCCGGCCAGTCCGCTTCAACCGCGATGGCCGAAAAGCCTTTCTCGCGAATGAGTCGTTTCGTGATCTCGGCGCGAATCCGATAGAACTCGTGGGTTCCATGGGAGGCTTCACCGATAAGGACAAATCGGCTGTCGCCGACGAGGTCCATCAGCGGATCGAAATCCTTGCGGTCACCCGTAAGTGGATGCGCTGCCTCGCGCAGCCCGTCGTAGAAGCCTCTATCAACAGATAGGGTCATGTTTGCTTTCCTCAGAACTGGTAAGCAGGGTGTTGAACGGGAGAGATCGTTTCGCGCGCTGCGGCTTCCAGGAGCAATTGGACCTCGCGGTCGGTCGTTGGCGTAAAGTCGGCGTACCACAATCCGACTCCATAGAACGGCTCCGGCGCCAGAACGTACTCACAGCCGTCCGCTATTGTGCGGAGCTCCCGAAACGTGTCGCGAGCAACGACCGGAGCGGCGACGATGATCGATCTCGGGTCTGACTTGCGGAGTGCCGCGACCGCCGCTTTCATGGTGGCGCCGGTGGCGAGACCATCATCCACAACCAGCACCGTGCGGCCTTTTACAGCCACCTGGCCACGGGCTCCCCGATACATCTTCTCCCTGCGTTCCAGCTCCTGCTGCTCCAGCATTGTGATGCGCTCGATCGTGCTCCGGGTAATCCCAAGAAGCTGAATCGCCTCCTGGTTCAGAACTCGAACGCCCCCGCTAGCAATGGCACCGATCGCAAATTCCTCGTGCCCCGGCGCGCCAAGCTTCCTCACGACGAAGACGTCGAGCGGCAGATCCAGAGAGCGCGCGATTTCGTACGCGACCGGAACTCCTCCGCGCGCAAGCCCGAGCACGACTACATCTTGTCTCCCCGCAAAGCGGTCGAGCTTCTCCGCCAATTCGAGCCCCGCTTCGCGGCGGTTTAGAAAACGCTTCATAGTCCCTCCTTCAGGGATTTCGCGAGATGCGGCGCGCACGCAAGAAGGCAACTGCAACTGATGCGTGCGCGCCTGAACGCCGGTCAATACATGACGGCGATCTGGTCATCGACGCTCGTAACTCCCTGAGCCTGCCACGCGGCGTGCTCAGCATCCTTCCGTTCAGCGAACGAGCTGACGCTTCCCCGCAGGGTTACGCGACCGTCTTTTGCTTCGATCGTGATCCTGTCGGCGTCCCGCTCTGCATGCCGGCGCATGGAGTCCTTGATCTTCTGACCCACCTCGTACGAAGAAGCCTTCTTGGGCTTCACCGCGATGAGGTTGGTTACGCCTTTGACACCGGTCAGATTGCGCACAGCTCCCTCAGCTGCCCACTTCTGGTACTGCCACTCGACGTCGCCTTCAAGGGCGATCCAGCCGTCCTCGATAGTGGCCTTGATGCGGTCGTCCGGCACCTGGACATCCCACCTTAGCGCGTTGACCGCCGCGTGAGCAATGTCGGTATCCGAGCGCTGATGCGCGCCGGGCAGCTTCACCTTGATCTCGTCGGCGACTGCCTTGACGCCCCCCACGCGCTCGGCGGTGCGCTCCGCAGAGAACTTTTGGGCGTAACTGTCGACAAACCCGGTCAAGGTGACGACGCCTCCCTTGGCCGCGATTCCGATTTCTGCCTCGCGGATGCTTGGCTCGAACTTGAGCTCGTCGAGCACATCACGCTGCAGTTGTAGATCCGTCTTCATGATTTTTCCCTCCGCTACGAGTGGCCTTGCCGCATATGGAGGCAACTTTGCGGATTCGCGGGGGAATGTCTGTCAGCGTGTGGTTGAGAACGGATGGGAGAAACCAGTACACAGGTGTGCGAGAAATACCTCGAAGTGCGACTGGGGTCCGAGCGATGAGATCGTTCAGGGCAAGGCGGCCGCGGGCGCGAACCCATCGGGCACGGCAATAGACGGGATCGCCCGGACGCGAGCTTCTTCGCTCGCACGACGCGCCGCTCAACCCTGTAGGGGATTCCCCGAAAAATGAATGGGGATTCCGCGCCAAAAGTTCAGTCACATACCCGCGAAAGTTGAGGTGAAGTCCGACAGTAGGGGCCGCCATCTGTTCGTATCCTCAGTGCATAACAGAAACATCCGCTCTTACGAACTGAGGATTATGAAGATGAGAAAGATCTTAATGACCGTTTCCGCGCTGATGGCAGTAGCGGCTACGGCAAGCGCACAGAGCGCGAGCGCCATTCGCCTTCGACTCGATCCGACCAGTGAAGTGACAATCGAAGGAACCTCGTCGATGCACGATTTTCACTGCAAGACCAACAAGATCAACGCCTATGTGGATGTAGATCCCGGCTACACGAAGGATCTCACCAAGATTGCGCGTCCGATCGTGAGCGTGCAGGTCAACATCGTCGTGCGGACGCTCTCCTGCGGCAATGGGCAGATGGACAAGAACATGTACAGCACCCTGGATGCCGACAAGAATCCGCTCATCAAGTACACGATGTCTGGCTACGACATTCTCAACGGTAGCGCGTCACCTGCCGCATTCGTCGCGAATACGACCGGCACCCTGACGATCTCCGGCCAGCAAAAGGTCGTCAACATGAAGATCAACGCCGAGCGACTGAGCGATGGCAAGGCCACTGCACAGGCAGAGCAGGCGATTCTCATGTCCGACTTCGGCATCAAGGCGCCGAGCTTCATGTTCGGCAGACTCAAAGTCGGAAATGAGGTCACGGTGAAGTTCAATCTGAAAGCCGGACCCGAACTTCTGGCGCAGCTCGCCGCAGTCAATGGCGGCACACAGTAGGACCGCTCTACAACAACCGATTTAGCAGCCACAACGCATTCAATAAATGGAGACCACCATGAAAACCAGCTTTATCGTCCTGACTGCCGCGTTCGCGACGGTTGCTTTCGCGCCGGTTTCGAGCGCCCAAGGGACCGACAAGTTGACCATCCCGACCACCGCCCCCAAAACCGAGACGATCGACACCATGTCCGTCGTTGTCGGTGTCGACACCATGTCCGTCGTTATCGCCCTGCCGGAGTCGACGACGATCGACACCGTCAAGAAGATCGCGGGCACAAAAGCAAAGGGGAGCTTCCTCTCGACCGCGCCCGGAATCCAGATGCAGAACTACCGTCCGGAGGACAAGCGCGGAATCAATGTCTTTGAAGCGCCGAAGGACGAGTCGGTTGCCTACGACGGATTCAAGCTTCAATGGGGCGCTGCGTTCACGCAGCAGTTCCAGGGACTAGACCACAGCAACACCGCGGCTCCTGTCCTGGTCACCACGGCTGGCGTCACCACCAATACGAATCAGCTGATCCGTATCGGACACGGCCCCAACAACGCGACAGCCAATCTTTACCTGAACGGTCAGCTCGCCCGCGGAATCCGCGTTGCGATGACCACCTACTCCTCGGCTCGGCACCACAACGAGACGTGGGTGAAGGACGGCTACCTGCTCGTCGATGCGTCACCGATCGACTGGAAGCCACTCAACGACATCATGAAATACGTCACCATTCGCGCCGGCCACTTCGAGATCAACTACGGAGATGCGCACTTCCGTCGCAGTGACAACGGCAACTCCATCCGCAACCCGCTCGTCGGCAACTATATAATGGATGCCTTCACGACCGAAGTTGGTGGTGAAGTGTACCTCCGCGCCAACGGTTTCATGGCAATGGGCGGCGTAACCGGCGGCGAGAGCCGTGGCATGATCACTTCGCCACAGAAGCGCTCACCGAGCTTCCTGACCAAGATCGGTTACGACAAACAGTTCAGCGATGCCTTCCGGTTCCGTCTGACCGGTTCGGAATACGCGACCGCGAGCTCGGTGAGCAACACGCTGTTCAGCGGGGACAGAGCTGGATCCCGGTACTACGACGTGCTGCAGAACACCAGCTCGACCGAAGCCGCGCAAGCCTGGTCCGGCGCGATCCAGCCGGGTATGAGCAACAGCATTCACTCGTATGTCATCAACCCGTTCGTCCAGTTCCACGGACTCGAGTTCTTCGGCAACTTCGAGAGAGCAAAGGGCCGTGCGGCTACTGAAACAGCCAACCGCAGCTGGAACCAGAACGTAGAAGAAGTGGTGTACCGCTTCCTCCCCGACCAGCGCCTCTACGTCGCTGCGCGCTACAACACGGTGAAGGGGCAGCTGACCGTCGGCACGCCTGACGTGTCTGTCAAGCGCTCGCAGATCGGCGGTGGTTGGTTCCTCACACCGAACGTGCTGACCAAGATCGAATTCGTGAATCAGAAGTACCTCGATTTCCCGACGACCGACATTCGGAACGGCGGGCAGTTCAAGGGATTCATGGTTGAAGGCGTCGTGGCCTTCTAACCGGACTGCGTGGCGCCGCGGCTGAGGAACAGCGCGGCGTCACGTAGTTGCTTCACCCACGACAACTGGTTCTTCGCTGGAGAGACTTACCATGTTGAACAACGCCTCAGTACTGAACCCTCCCCCTACCGCTGTCGAGGCACCCCTCTTCAGCGTCCTCGGCAGGAAAGCATGTGAAGCGATTCTCGCCCGTAACAGCGTGGGCAGAATCGCTTTTTCGTTGCACGATAGCGTGAGGATCGTGCCGGTCCACTACGCGTACGCTGGCGGCTGGATCTACGGGCGAACTGCGGCGGCGGGAAAGCTCCAGGAAATACTTCGGAACCGCCGCGTCGCATTCGAGGTCGATGAGCACACTCAGCTCTTTGAATGGCGGAGCGTGGTTGCGAATGGCCCACTCTACCTGATCAAGCCGGGCGCAACACCATCGGACCGACGCGTTCACACGATTGCAGTCTCACTGATTCGCCAGCTCTTGCCGTCCACGCTCACCGAATCCGACCCGATTCCGTTCCGTGATCAGCTCTTTCGAATTCGCGTCGCTGAGATTACCGGTCGCGCCTCGGGACCGACCGGCGGCAAGAGACTCTTCCCCGACCCAGCGAAAACCGCACCCGACACCGGTGGAGCCGCCGCGGACGCGATCCTTTGCCAACGGGTGGGGAGCGCGTTGGAGAACCTCTCCCTTTCTCCTGGATCACAGGTTCACGTCGACGCGTTCGACGGCGTGATCGCACTGACGGGAACCGCGGAGGACGCAGCCGAGCGAACCGCAATCGAAGCGGCGGTTCTGGGCGTGCCGGACGTGGGGGCTGTGGTGCAGGAGCTGGAGGCGGTCTTCCCGTCGCAACAGCAACCCACGCCGGCGGAGGTTGCGCGCGAAGCGGTGAGGCAGCTCCGCATGCCGCCTCGCATCGCCGATTCTGGAATCAAGATCGTAGCTGAGCATGGATGGCTGCGCCTCGAGGGCGTCGCGAATTCGCGAAAGACTCGCGAGGAGGTTGTCCGACGTCTTCGCAGCGTCAAGGGCTCGCGCGGTGTGATAGACAGGCTTCGCGTGATTGAGCCCGCGCCGGCACCAGTCATATCCGACTGATCGAGAAAGAAAGGAGGAATCATGGTACACGCACTTGCTGAAACAACACCAAACGCCGAGGCGGAGCGTCCGGTTCACCGACGCCCAACGGCGCTGCTCATCGCGACCGACGGGACACCTCAATCAGACGCGGCCATCGCGCTGGCCCACCTGCTGCCCCTCGGCGATCAACGCGAAGTCAAAGTTCTCACGGTGGTGGATCACACTCCGATTCCGTGGGGGGCGATCGACCGGTCGCTGGTGATGGACTACGAGCGCGGCCTGCACCAGGAAGCGCAGAACAAGGCAAAAGCGCAGATTGCACGGCTCGGCGACAAGAGCTGGCCCGTCGAAGTGCGCTCTGGAGATCCCGCAACTACAATCGCCGCGCTGGCGAAGGAATCACGCTCTCGAATCGTGGTGGTCGGTCTGGGCGACCACGGTGCGGCGGCAAGATTTCTTGGAAACGAGACCGCACTCCGCCTGATGCGCGTCAGCCAGGTACCAGTTCTCGCTGTCGACAGCAAGCTGCGAGAGCTTCCCAGGCGGATAGTGGTCGCAATGGATTTCAGCGAGCCGAGCATTGAGGCGGCGCGGCTGGCGCTCGAGATCGCGGCCCCGGGCGCTATTGTAACGCTCGTGCACGTAGTTCCGTGGGAACGGAAGGACTACATCCCCGAACACTGGTTCAAAGAGCACGAGGCATACGTCGGGGCGCAACTGACGCGTGTCACGGGTTGGCTGGATCAGGGCACGAAGTGCCGGATGCATCAACGGGTTCTGTATGGGAAACCCGGTCCGTCTCTCCTCGCTTGCGCCGAGGAGCTCGACGCGGATCTCATTGTCGCCGGAACGCACGGCCGCGGGATACTCGGTCGAATACTCGGCGGCGAGACAGTCGCGAAGCTGGTGCGAGGGGCCCGGCGCTCCGTCCTCGTTCTTCCCGCGGCCGCCGCGTTCCAGCGGTTCGATCAACTGGCACCCGAGAGCGATCCTCGTGAAGAGCATGCGAGCTGGGCACAGAAGCTCGACGATTTCTCCCGCAGAAACGCCGGCCGTCGCGGACGTCTCGAAGTGGATGATCCCGCGCTCGGCGCGCAGCTCGAAATGACGGGTTATCGGTTCCTGGGTGCCGTATACGATCCTCCGAGCAAGCGCGCACAGCTGATGTTCGGAAACACGGGCCGAGGCGGACCACACCTCGTGCGCGGGATTTCGAATATCAAATCGGTTGAGATCCTGTTCGATGAGAATGATGACAGGGATACGGCCTTGTCCATTGCCAGCGACGACGGGCAGACTCTACTCGTTCTCGAAGTCATCAAAGAGGGACAGTGACAATGCCAGCGCCTCTCGGCCACGTCGTCCCGAACCGTCGCCGAGCCCCACTCAAGAACGTGCCCGTACAGGGAACTCCAGTGGAAGACAATACGGCGAAGAGGACGATACTCCCCTATTCGCCGTTGTTCGCCGTCGGGGGAATTATTCTCGGCGGCATCGAGCAGTACATCTTCAATCTTCCGCTGTTCGCCCATGCACTCTGGACGATCGCACTTATCGGCGCCGGCTTTCCGGTAGTCTGGCGCACGCTTCGCGCGGCGCGTCACGGCAATTACGCCACGGACGTTGTCGCCTCACTCTCCATCGTAACCGCCGCGATCATCGGTCAGCCGCTGGCTGGTCTCGTGATCGTGCTCATGCAGACTGGCGGCGAAGCGCTCGAGAAATTTGCCGAGCGGCGTGCATCAGCGGCTGTTCGGGAATTGGAGAAAGCCGCCCCTCGCATCGCTCATCTCATCAGCGGGGCGCGGGGGTTGGTCGACGTGCCCGTAGGCGAGCTGAATGTTGGCGATGTCTTTCTCGTGCGGCCGGGCGAGATGGTGCCGTGCGACGGACTCGTTCTCAGCGGCATCTCGGAGATAGACGCATCGCAGCTCACCGGGGAGGCGATACCGGTTCCCGCGCGTGAGGGGACTCCTTTGATGAGCGGCTCGCTCAACGCGCATGGCGTGCTGAGCGTTCGCGCCTCGGCTCGGGCCGCCGAGAGTCAGTATTCGAAGATCGTGGAGCTGGTTCGGGTGGCGCAGGCTTCGAAGTCACCGCTGCAGCGGCTCGCCGACCGCTACGCGGTCTGGTTCACCCCGGCAACGCTGGCGGTTTGTGTCGTGACATTCTTCTTGACGCGGAACTGGGACAGCGTGCTGGCGGTGCTGGTCGTGGCGACGCCGTGCCCGCTCATTCTCGCGACGCCGGTCGCGATCATCGGGGGGATAAATCGCGCAGCGAGACAAAAGATCATCGTGCGCCACGGAGCTGCACTGGAGATGCTGAGCGACGCGACCATCGCGGTATTCGACAAGACGGGCACGCTCACAGTCGGCAAGCCCTCAGTGAGGAGTGTCGTCGCACTGCCTGGATTCACTGAGCGGGAAGTCCTTCGCAATGCCGCCGCGGTCGAGCAGGGATCGAGTCATCTGCTTGCGCGAGTTGTAGTGGAGGAGGGGGAGAAGAGATATGGGCGCCTGCCGGAGGCCACGCAGCATCGCGAATCGCCGGGTGAGGGGCTGACAGGCATAGTTGGAGGTACCGAGGTCGTAGTCGGAAGCCGCGCCTTCGTTGCTCGACACGCCCCCGTTTCGCTCGATGTCTTCGACGACGCCGTGGATGGCGACGCCGGTTTGCGCGCGTACGTCCTGCTCTCCGGGAAACCAGCGGGGATCATAGAGTACGCCGACTCGCTCCGCCCCGAGCTGAAGAGCTTTCTTGCCAGGCTGGGCGAGCTGGGACTGTCACGCACCGTGCTCCTTTCCGGAGATCGGGCCGCAAACGCAAGGGCCATCGGGCTCGAATCCGGAATAAAGGAAGCCCACGGGGAATTGCTGCCCGCAGACAAAGCGGCGATGGTCACCCGCTTCCGGGCCAGCGGAGAGGTCGTGCTGATGGTCGGTGACGGCACCAACGATGCGCCCGCGCTGTCGGCGGCCGACGTTGGAGTCGCACTGGCAGGACATGGAGGTGGTGTCACGTCGGAGGCCGCTGACGTGGTGATCCTGGTCGATGATCTGTCGAAGGTAGGTGAAGCGGTAGCAATCAGCAGGAGAACGATGCGGCTGGCGCGACAGAGCATTGTGACGGGGCTCGTTTTGAGCGGCATCGCAATGATCTTCGCTGCCTATGGATTCATTCCGCCGACGGAGGGTGCGCTTCTTCAGGAGGCGATCGACGTCGCGGTAATCTTGAATGCTTTGCGCGCGAGCTGGTCGTGACACTCACGTAAGCGGGCGCAGAACAGGGAGGAACAATGTACAAGGTGATCATGGCGCCAACCGAAGGCTCGGACAGTGAGAGGACGGCGATATCGGTGGCGGTAAAGCTGGCGCAGCGTTTTGACGCGGATCTCCGTCTCGTTCGAGTGGAGGCGGCGCCCCTCGTCGTCGAGACAATCCCCCAGTCGCCGCTGCTGATAACCGAACAGACCCTGCTGGATGAGCGCCTCGCGCGCTTACGAAAGCTGGAGGCGCTCGGAACCGAGTGCCGCGCGCAGGGTGACATCAAGGTCATGACGGCGTACGAGGACGGGCCCGTTGCGCCCAGGCTCCGCGATTACGCTTTGAAGTTCAACGTAGACCTGATAGTGATGGCGAGCCACTCTCGCGGCGGCGTCAAGAGGATCACACTCGGCAGCGTCACGGACTACCTGATCCGCAATACGAACATTCCTGTGCTGGTGGTGAGATCGTCCGGTTCGCTCATTGGCGCCACTCCGGAGCAGACATTCAGCCGGATCGTCGTTCCACTCGATGGCTCGGCACTGGCGGAGCAGATATTGCCCGAAATAGCCGCGCTCGCTTCGCGGCTCCGTTCGACTGTGAGCCTGCTCCAGATACTCACGCCGCTGACCTACTCGCAGAAGGAGATCATGCAGCCTGGCCTGCCGTGGTGGGACAACGACATTGCTGCGGCCGACGCCTACCTCGCTCGCGCCGCGAGTTATCTGACCGAGGAAGGACTCACCGTGAGCAAGGACGTGGTCCTGAGCGAAGATGTCGCAATGGCCATTCTGGACTTCTCGATACGCACGCGAGCCGATCTAATCGCCCTCGCCACGAGCGGGATCGGTGGAATGAGCCGCTTCGTATTCGGAACTGTCGCCGATGAGATCACGCGAAAATCGCCGACCTCGCTACTCGTCTTCCACCCGAAGCAATCCGCCGCGACTGAAAGTGCACGTGGAAGCTCCGCTGCAGAAACACTGACGGGAGTCTGACATGCCAGCCGCGAAGGGATCAGTGGGCGGAACCACCTGGCAAGAGACGGCACCGCCGAAGGATGGTCCGCAAATGGAGCGGATATGGGCGGCGCGGACTGGAGATGTCACCTTCCGCGAGCTGTCGCGCGATGAAATCGAAGCCATGCTGCTGCGCAACCGGGTCGGCCGCCTCGCCTTCTCACTCCACGATCGCGTCGACATGCAGCCTCTCCACTACATCTACGAGCGCGGCTGGTTGTACGGGCGCACCTCAGAGGGGGACAAGATCACCGCTCTCAAGCACAACCAATGGGTCGCGTTCGAGGTGGATGAGGTCACCGACCTCTTCGATTGGAGGAGCATCGTGATTCACGGAAGTTTCTGGATCATGCATCCGCTCGGCAGCCCAAGGGCCGGGGAGTTGTGGACCAAAGCGGCGGAGCTGGTGAGCAAGATCGTGCCCGGCGCCCTCACCGATACCGACCCGGTTGCGTTTCGGCAGACGATTTTCCGTATTGCCGTCAGTGATGTGCGCGGCAGGGAAGCGAAGATGAAACCGGTGCAACGAAATGACTCTTGACGACGGAGGGACAATGAACAGGAACTACTGCATCACCTCGGCAATCGTTTTCGCTTTCGTGACTCTCGTGCAGGCATGGCGTTTCGCGCTCGATCTTCCGATGCAGATCGGCGCGTGGTACGTGCCGCGCTCTGTCTCGGGCTTGGCGGCGTTTGGCGCTGCGTTTCTCGCAGCGTGGGCGTTCCGAAGCGCCGGACGCGGCAACTCTGGAGACTCCTCCGCCCGGGTGTGAACGAAATCGTTCCTTCTCATACCGCGCCGGGACGAACCTAACCTTCGCGAATGTTCGAGCCGAGCGCGGGAGTGCGGCGGACGGGCTCGGATGATGGCGCTCAGGCTAACGGAAGACTGAACGAGGCCGTCGTGCCTTCGCCCGGCCTACTCTCGATCCAGATCCGGCCCCCATGCGCCTCGACGATGCCCTTTGCGATCGCGAGCCCCAGCCCCGCGCCCTGACGGTCCGTGCGGGAGGACTGCCAGTAGCGATCGAATACTCTTGGCAGGTGTTCGGCGGCGATTCCCTGGCCGCGGTCCAGCACCGAAATGATTACGTCGTCCGCGTCTCCCCGCGCGCCGACCACGATCTTCGATCCCGCGGGGGAAAACTTGATCGCGTTTCCCACGAGATTGGACAGCGCTTGCTGAATCCGCTCACGATCCGCCAGGACTTTCGGGAGCGATGCCTCGATCTGGAGATCGAGGCTTATGACTTTCTCCTCGACCAGGGGTCGAAGGGTTTGCAGTGAATCCGTGAGCAGGACGAACGGATCCACCGGCACCGGCGAGATCACCAGCTTGCCGCCATCCAGACGATTGACATCGAGCAGGTCCCGGATGAGCGCATCCATCTGCTCGGCCGCCTGCGCAATCAGCTCGATGTTATCACGTGCCTCTGTTTCACTCATCTCCGGAGCGCGGAGCATCATACGGCTCAACATCTTCACCGCGGCCACCGGGTTTCTCAGGTCGTGAGAAACGACTCCCACCATTTCGTCGCGGGCTCGCAAGCTCGCGCGCACGGTGTCGTGAAGGCGAGCGTTGTCGAGGGCGAGCGCCGCCAATCGGGCGAGATCCTCGGCGAATTCGACATCGTCTCGGTCGAAGCTGCCCGTCGTGCGAAAGAGCGTCAAAGCGCCGATTAGCTGCTCGCGCGCGACGAGGGGAAGAAACAGAGCGCTCTCAGGATTCATCGCCCTCATCGCCTTCAGATACGCTGGACCGGCGCTCGCTGCCACGAGGCGTGACGCTGCGTTGGACTTCAACAGCACGGGTGACCGGTTGTTGAGAATCTCTGCGAGCGGATGATCCTTCGGCGGATTGCGCGCGCCGGTCAGGCTGATCTCATCGAGCATTTCTTCGATGTCCGGATCAACATGGGCCGCCGCGCTGGCCAGGAACCCGTTGCCGACCCGGCTTTCCAGAATGCAGCCATCGGCCATGGTCGGAACTGCCAGCCGCGCGACCTGATTCAACGTCTCCGATGACCCGAAGGAAGACGCCAGCTTCTCGCCCGCCTCAGCCAGGAACTGCTGCCTCTGTTCGAAGCGCCTCCGAACTGTCACGTCACGCAAGGCCACCGTGAAGACGATGTCATCACCCTGGCCGATTTGTGAGATTGCAGCTTCGGCCGGAAACTCCTCTCCGTTTTTTCTGACGCCGGCAATCTCACGCCGCTCGCCCATTCCCCTCGCCCTCACCTTGGAGCGGCCGAACTCCTCGACCTGACTTGCATGGTTGCCCCGATATCGCTCCGGAATCAACGTCTCGATCCGCTGACCGATGATCTCCTCCGCCGTCCACCCGAAGATGGCCTCAGCGCCCTTGTTGAAAAACGTGATGTGCTGAGTGACGTCCATGCAGACCACCGCATCGGACGCGATTTCCACGATCTCGGCCAGGATGTTGTGCGTTATCCGATCGGGCATGATGTCGGATTATCCCCTACAAAAAGGAGCCGTTTCCCTCTGAATAATCCTCCAACTCACGACAGAGGCACTTCAGGCAGGACCGTAACTTGGGTTGGTGTCAGAACCGTCCCCACATGAGGTGAAGGCTATGCACGAGAACCGACCATCTAAAGATGCCCGCGGCTCTGCTCAGTAAGAAGGGTTCCCGCCGGGATTTCCTGCGAAATACCGCTGTCACGGCCTTCGCTGGAAGCGCGTTGGCCGCCTGCTCGGTCGACGAGTCGGGCGCGCAGACTGTGAAGGCAAATGCTATGACCGTGATCGCTAAAGACGGATGCCGAGTCGGATCACGGGATGTTCGGCATGGTCACGGCCCTCATCGTAAAATGAGTTCCACATGACTCCAATCCAGCTCACACCCGGCCGCGGCCGGGAAGGAATCCGTGAAAACGGCGGACAGCGTCTTCCACCCTGGCTGCGCGCGCTTCTCGGAGTTTCGCTCGAGATCAAGCTGCTCGGCGCGAACCTGATCATTCTGGGCCTTGCCGTGCTCGTGCTATTCGCGCCAGCCCATGTCCTAGCCGGACCCCTGACCGACTTTTACGTCGTCATCGCGGCGCTGATCATCGGCGCCACCGTGAATCTTGCGCTGGTCAAGCTCGCGCTTCGCCCGGTCAACGCTCTCGAGCGCGTTGCGAAGCTGGTTTCCGAGGGTCGACTTGCCGAAAGAGTCCCGGCCTCCGTTGTTGCCGACCGTAAGCTGACCCATCTCTCGATTACCATCAATGAGATGCTCGATAGCCTCGCCGCCGGCCGCGAGCGGATGCGAAAGCTCGGGGCGGAGGTCGTCTACGCCGAGGAGAGAGAACGCGCGCAGGTTGCCCGCGAGCTTCACGATTCGGTCGGCCAGACGCTCGCGGCCGCGAGCTTCCAGATCGCCGCGGTCGCGCACGAGATTGGAAATCACGCCGCCTCCGCCCGATTGGCGGGCGTCCGTGAGCTGTTGCGCACCGCTCTCGAAGAAATCCGCAACGTCTCTCGCTCGTTGCATCCGCGCGTCGCGACGGATCTCGGTTTGCCGACCGCGCTCGAGGCTCTGGGTGATGCGACACAGCAACGCTCGCTCGTAGATGTCCAGGTCAACGTCGATATTGCCGGAGTTGTGATTCCGGCCGCGCTGTCGGCCACGCTGTACCGCGTGGCTCAGGAAGCGCTGCGCAACGTCGAGAGACACGCCGACGCCGGGCGTGCCACGGTTTCGCTGCGTGCCAGGCCCGGCTACGTCGAGCTCGAGGTCAACGACGATGGTCGTGGATTCGACGGGCCTCTGGAGAGGAAGCGTGGGGAATCCGGCCTCGCGGCAATGCGGGAGCGGCTCTCACTTGCGGGCGGTGAATTGCATATTGATACTGCAGGAGATCACGGTACCCGCGTATTCGCGTGGGTAGGAATGGACACGGAGGCGGCTTGAGAGACGGTGTTATCCGAGTAGTTCTCGTTGACGACCACAATGTCGTGCGTGCCGGCCTGAAGGCAGTGCTCGGCAGCGCCAAGGACATCGAGGTCATCGGCGAGGGATCCAACGGCAAGGAAGCGATCTCCCTTGCGGAGAGGCTTGATCCGGATGTAATCGTGATGGACCTCTCGATGGGCGAGATGGACGGCGCCGAGGCCACGAAGGCGCTGGTGGGAAACAACGCGCGCGCAAAAGTGCTGATCCTCACGATGCACGCCGAGGATGCGTACCTCGTTCCGCTGCTCGAGGCGGGCGCCAGCGGATACCTGGTCAAGAGCGCCGCCGACCGCGAGCTCATCGACGCGGTCCGCGCCGTCGCCCACGGCGATGTCTACATGCAGCCATCGGCGGCCCGCGCGCTGGCGCAACGAATCCAGCGGAGAGCGGAGCACGCCGACGAGCGCACCAAGTTCGAGAAGCTCACCGAGCGCGAGCAGAACGTCCTCAAGTTCGTTGCCCGCGGGTACAGCGCGCCCGAGATTGGCGAGAAGCTGTTCATCAGTCCCAAGACCGTCGACACCTACAAGCAGCGGATCAACGAGAAACTTGGGCTCGCGCACCGCAGCGATT
Source organism: Gemmatimonadales bacterium UBA4720 (assembly GCA_002404335.1). Classification (GTDB taxonomy): domain Bacteria; phylum Gemmatimonadota; class Gemmatimonadetes; order Gemmatimonadales; family Gemmatimonadaceae; genus UBA4720. Next base: position 16,943 of record DHJM01000065.1, on the reverse strand, counting down.
ACGTCGACTTCGCTCTCAAGATCGGGTTGCTAGCAGACTAGCGGCCGCCACCTTCATCACTGGTCATCGAAGGTCGCTTGCTCATTCTCGTTCTCAATTTCGGCTCGGCATCCGTGAAGTTTCACCTCATCGATACCGACGAGAAAGCGATTGTCGAGGCGAGCGATCGCCGCCTCGCGAGCGGGATGATCGAGCGCATTGGCGGCGAAGCGATCGTCACATTGACTTCTGCGGACAAGCAGCCGCAAAGAAGCGTGCGGAGCATCCGCGACGGTACCGCTGCCGTCGAATACATCATTTCGTGGCTCACGAGCGATTCGTCCGGTGTGCCGATCGCCAGCGTCGGCGACATAGAAGCGGTGGGTCATCGCGTCGTGCACGGTGGTGAGCTGTTCGCTCAATCCACGCGCGTGGACGACGAGGTCGTGCGTGCGCTCGAGGAGCTGATCGAGCTGGCTCCGTTGCACAACCCACACAACTTGCGCGGGATCGCCGCGGCACGCGCGGTGCTCGGACCGGGCGTCCCGCAAGTCGCCGTCTTCGATACGGCTTTCCACCACAGTTTGCCCGAAACGGCGTATCTCTACGCGATCCCGTATCAGCTCTACCGGCGCTATCGCGTGCGCCGCTACGGTTTTCACGGGACGTCGCACCGCTACGTCGCGTATCGATACCGCCAGCTCACGAACCGAACGCGCGATGCGACCAAGATCATCACGCTTCACCTTGGCAACGGCGCTTCGGCCTGCGCGATCGTCGGCGGACAATCGGTCGACACATCGATGGGCTTCACTCCGCTCGAGGGACTCGTGATGGGCACGCGTTCCGGCGATCTCGATCCGGCAATCCTCGACTTTGTGTCGGCGAAGGAAGGACTGAGTCTGCGTGATCTCGACTCATTGCTCAACAAGCAATCCGGGTTGCTTGGCGTATCGGGGCTGACGGCCGACATGCGCGAGCTGTTGGCCGAGGAAGCGGAAAATGGGGATCGCCGGGCGCGACTGGCGATCGACCTATTCTGTTATCGCGTCAAGAAGTACCTGGGCGCGTATCTGGCGGCGATGAACGGCGCCGATGCTGTGATCTTCGCCGGCGGCATCGGAGAAAACGCACCGGAAGTGCGTCGTCGCATTTGCAAGGGACTCGAGTGGCTGGGTATCGAGATCGACGACTCGAGTAACAGTGCTCTTGTCGGTTCTGAAGGGCGCATGGATGCGAAGGGATCGCGGGTAGAGCTGTGGGTCATCCCCACCGACGAGGAGCTGCTCATTGCGCGCGACACGTGGCGCGTCGTAACCGGTGCCGAAGTACAGGGTTAGCCGGCCCACTCAGGAAGCTCATCGCCGCGCGACGCACTGCGTCCACGAGCCCAAGCAGATAGTCGGGACTCGCATCGACAGAGAACGGATTCATCACGGTCGCGCGCAGGACCGTCAGGCCCTCGGCAATGCTTTCCTGGTACGATTCTCCGTCCTTGCCCAGTGATAAGAGGAGCGGTCCGATAGCCCCGTCATATGCTGGTGAAGTCAGCCTCGTTCGCGAGATCATGTAGGGCGCGGACATTTCCGCGTCCGGACTCAGCTCCCTGTAGATCATCTCATTCAGCGCGTTGAGCTCGCTCAGAGTACCGAGAGAGGGGTGGTGCAGCAGGAAGCAGACGATATTGAGGTCCGGCTCAGGAAGGCGGACGACGCGATATGGGCTGAAGTCGGCGGAGCCAAAGAGGGCATACAGATCCCGCGCCGCTCTCAGCGTGGACGCGATGATTCTTCCGTGACCAGCACTGTTCAGGGGAATCGTCTTGTGACTGAGCCAGGTCGCAGCGGCCGATGCGCCGGGCTTGGATCCTTCGAATATGAAACGGCCAATGACGGGCGCGTCGCCGTTTTCGCGGGAGGTCGTGAGCGCGAGATACGGCGGATCGGTTGCGACCAGCTCGCGACCACGCCTGTCCTTGAGAAGAAACGCGCCGGCGGGATAGGGTACGTAGCCAAGCTTGTGGGGATCGATGCTTACAGAATCCGCGCGCTCGAGAGCGCCGACGGATCGCGTCCATTGGTCCGTGGGCCAGTGCGCTCCGCCACATATCTCGCGAACACCGGCGGCGGTGAGCCGCGAACCGTCGGGCGCGCGCGTAAGAGATGCCGCATAGCCGCCGTAGCATGCATCCGAATGGATGTGGAACGTCACGCCGAGTTCCCGCTCAGCGCGCGCCCTCACGTCCACGATGCGCTGCAAATCATCAACGGCACCTTGCTCGGTCGTGCCGCAGGTGCTGACGCAGGCCATGATTGGAATCCGCCGGGAAGTGAGTGACTCGATCTCGCGCCACAGTGCGTCTGGATCCATTCTGCACTCGGGCTCTACCGGCACGAATACCAGCTGATTCGAACCCACGCCCAGCGCGGCAACGATCTTCGCCCAGGAGTAATGGGCCGTACCTGAGGCGAGCACGACGCCTGGCGGCAGTGGATCGCCGAACTCGGCCGCGAGCTGCCTGCTGTAATCCTGATAGCCAAGGGTTGCGAGCGAGCGGGATTTGAGCGCGCTCTCCAGCGCAGGCCTTGGCGCCGCGAGCCAGAGTTTTTCCCACAGATCGAGCGAACAGGCGGGCCGGATGTTGAGCAGCTGCCACAGATTGAGCTGGCTGAGCATTGCCACCGACCCGTCAGGCAAGGAAACCGAGACATCGACGCCCAACGACCTCGCCGCCAACGAAGCCGCGACCGGGTGGTAGAAAACGTTGCGCGCTATCCAGAGCGCCTCGAAGTTCGCGATCGTTCCGCCGGAAGTGAGGTGCCCCCAGCAGCGCATTGGATCGTAGCCGATCATCTCGGCCAGCAGGTGGGCGACCTCTTCCTCCAGCCGGGTCGTGACGGGCGCGACTTCACCAGAGACATTGTTCGGGTTGTAAAGCATCGCCGCGAAATAAGCAGCCTGCCCTGCGATCGTCTGCTCCGATAGCATGTGCCCGTTGTAGCGTCCGCTGAAGAACGGAACGCTGCCTTGAAGTTTCTCGAGCAGCGATGCGAAGTGTCGTCTCAGCTCTGTGCTTTCCGCGGTAGCGGTGTGAGCCGGCGACTCACCGGACGCAATGGGCGACGGATCTTCCGGGTGATAGCTTCGCCGCCAGCGCAGATGCGTCCCGAGCGCGGAATCGAGCAGCTCCTTCAGGATCTGCTCGTTTTCACCCTTGGGGCCAAGGAACAATGAATGGAGTGGATTCGACACGACCGTCGGAGTTGAGGGGACCTCTGGACGCAGTTGACGGTCAAAGGTGCCGCGATTCGGTCACCAGAACGATAGGAGATACGCCGAAACAAAGTAGGGCAATCCCCTAACTTCAGTCCTCCAGGTCTCTCAGCGCCTTAACCAGTACCCAGGCCCTCGCAGCGCGCGGCCGGGTAGCGCCCCGGTGACCTGGCCATTGTCGACCACCGGAACGCCGTTTACGAGCACGTAGCTCACTCCTGTCGCGAGCTGCGATGGCATTTCGTAAGTCGACCGGTCGATGATCGTGTTGGGATCGAATACAGTGATGTCGGCGTACATTCCCGGCTTGAGCAGCCCGCGATCGTTGATCCCGACCCGCTGCGCCGCGAGCGACGTCATCTTCCTCACCGCGAATTCGAGCGTGATCACCGAATCCTGACGCACGTAGCGGCCGAGTATGCGCGGGAACGTACCGAAGCCGCGCGGATGCCCGCGTTCCCGCCACTTGCCGGTCGAATCAGGGCTTACCGCGCCGGCGTCCTGTCCCACCGACACCCACGGCTGCTTCATCACGTACCGGAGCGCGTCCTCGTTGAAGGAAAAGTAGATCGCGCTGGTGCGCCCGCGATCCCCGACCAGAATGTCGAACGCCGCGTCATACGGATCTTCGTTGCGCATCTTCCCGATGTCGGTGAGCAGCTTGCCCTCATAGATCTTGAGCGAGTCTGCGCCGACTTCGTTCACCATCGTGTGCGCCGCTGTACGGATGCCGGCGGCGCTGTCCGCGCCCAGCTCCGACTTGAGACGTGCGCGCACCGCCGGATCCTTGAGGCGCACTACCAGCGAATCGTCGCCGCCTTCCTGCACCCAGGTGTTGAGCATCGCCGCGAGCCCGGTTCCACTCGCGATGTATGGATACTGGTCGGCGGTGATGTCGACGCCCGCGGCACGCGCCGAATCTATGAGCGCGACCGCCTGCTGCATCTGCTCCAGAGAGCGCGACTTGATGTGCCTTATCTCGGCCCACGTGCCCGCTTCCGCGGCGATCCGAATCGTCTCGCGAATCGCATCCAGGAGACGCGTTCCTTCGCTGCGAATGTGCGCGGCGTAGCCGCCCTTGTAGGGCGTCACGTATCTCGTGAGCGCGATCAGCTCCTCGGTCGAGAAGAAAGTGCTCGGCAGGTAGATCAGCCCCGTTCCAAGGCCGACAGCGCCGTCGCGCATCGCCGAGTCGATAAGTGCGCCCATCTGCTTCATCTCGGTATCGGTGGGGTGGCGCGTTGCCTGGCCCATCACCGCTTCTCGAACGGAGCTTGTGCCAACGTAGGTGCCGAGATTGATCGCGGTGCCGCTCTTCTCGAGGTAGGTGAAGTACTCGCCGAGTGACCGCCACGGATACCTCGGGTTTGGCTGCTCACCGAGTGCGACATTCGGCCACGCCGAGCTCACTTCGCCGGTTATCTCGCTCGTGATTCCCTGGGTGATCTTGGATACAGCGTGCGGCCCGCGCAGAATCGCGAACTCGGAGTGGCCGAGCATGTCGATGAAACCGGGGGCGACGACCTGTCCGCTCGCGTCGATGACTCGTTGCCCCGTGAGCCCGGGAATCGATGGCCCGACATAGGCGATGCGATCGCCAACGACACCCACGCTCCCCCGATACCACGGGTTGCCGGTGCCGTCTACGATTCGCGCGTTCGTGATGAGCACGTCGTAGCGCGTGGCGCCGGGACCGCGCGGGACGGACGCGCACGCGGCTGCGAGTGTGATCGCTAGAGCTGGAAGAACTCTGGTGATTCGCATTCGTTTGGTTTGTTGTGTGGAGTTGGCAGTTTTGGAGCTACGAAATCTTCTGCGTCTTCTTTCTTAAGAAGTCCATGAGGATGAACTGACCAAGAGTCATGGTATTGGTAAAGTACGCCTTGCCCTTGGCGATCTCGGAGACGCGCTTCACAAAGTCCACCAGCGCCCGGTCGCGCGCGAGCATGAAAGTGTTGATGAGAATACCGGCGCGGCGGCAGTTCGCAACCTCCCGCAGCGTCGTGGCGATGACGGTGCTGTCGAGGCCCATGGAGTTCTTGTAGATCTGGCCGTTCGGCATCGTCATCGCGCTTGGCTTGCCGTCGGTGATCATCACGATCTGGCGCATGTCCTTCTTCTGCGCCATGAGGAGCCGGCGCGCGAGCTTGAGCCCTTCGGCCGTGTTGGTGTGGTAAGGACCAACCTGCGCCTGCGGCAGCGCCGATAGCGGAATCTCCTCGGCCGAATCGTGGAACAGCACGACCTGGAGCGTGTCGCCTGGGAACTGGGTGCGAATGAGATGAGTGAGCGCCAGCGCGACTTTCTTCGCCGGGGTGAAGCGATCCTCGCCGTAGAGAATCATCGAGTGCGATGTGTCGAGCATCAGCACGGTCGCGCACGACGACCGGTACTCTGCCTGCCGCACCATCAGGTCTGAGTAATCGAGATCCATAGGGACTTTGATCGAGCCGGTGCGCGTGAGCGAGTTCTTGAGCGTTTCGTTCACGTCGATGTTGAGCACGTCCCCGAACTCGTACTCCTTGCTGTAGCCGTCCGCTTCGATGCCGGTGGCGAGGTGGGGCGTATCGTGAGAGCCGAAGCTCGATTTACCGAGCGAGCTCAGGATGTGGCGGAGGCTCTTGTAGCCGAGGAAATCGATTCCCTTGTCGGTGAGATTGAACTGGACGCTCTTCGATGCGCCGTGGGCGATGCTCCCACGCCCGGTTACGGGTTGATGGCCGGCCGGCACTTGCGGCGGAGCCTGAAGATTGAGGTACCCTTCCGCCGCGAGCTTCTGGATCAAGCTGTCCAGCAGCTCGCTCAGCTTTTCCTGGGATTCCTTCGTTCCGTCGCCGCGCAGCGCCTCGAGCAGCTCGGGCGTGAACTGTCCGCTCTCGATCAACGCATCGAGAATCGCCTGACGCAGCGCTTCGACCGAACGATCGGGCTCCGAATCGAAATCGTCGAAGTAGGGATTGAAGTTCTGCCCGCCGGCAAACCCCGATTGCAGCAGAAAATCCGCGAGCTTGTCCAGCAACGCCTGGAGATCGACCGCATCAGCAGCTTCCGGGCTGAACTTCGAGTAGGTGTGGAAGCGCATGTCTCTAACATACAACCCGGGCGTAGGGCGTGTATAATCCTCCGCAATGACCCTGACTCCGGCGCGGCAGGCACGACGACCGATTAACCCGTTCAGGACGCTCCAGGTCCACCGGAATTTCCGACTCTTCTGGACGGGCCAGACCGTTTCGCTGATCGGGACCTGGATGCAGCAAGTCGGGCAGGGGTGGCTCGCCCTCGAGCTCACCAACAGCGCGTTCATGGTCGGACTTGTGAGCGCGGCGGGCAGCTTTCCCGTCCTATTGCTCTCCCTTTATGGCGGGGTGGTGGCTGATCGGCGCAGCAAGCTCCGCATCGTCATCATCTGTCAGGCGCTGCTGCTCATCGAGGCCGCCGCACTCTGGTGGTTCACCTGGGCCGGGAGGATCAACATTGGGTGGCTCCTTGCGCTGACGACCGTCGGCGGCGTGATCTCGGCGTTCGAGATTCCGGCGCGGCAGGCGATGATCGTCGAGCTCGTTTCGCGCGAGGACCTGGTCGACGCGATCGCGCTCAACTCGGGTGGCTTCAACCTGGCGCGCATTGTCGGCCCGTCGATCGCCGCCATCATCCTGGGCAAGTTCGGCGTGGCGTGGTGCTTCGGCGTCAACGCGCTCAGTTATTTCGCGGTGCTCGCCAGTCTCGCGCGGATCAAGCTGCCGCGGTGGACGCCCGTTCTGCACCTTGTCTCTCCCGCCGAGCAGTTGAAGCAGGGACTGAACTACATCCGCAGCTCGCGGTCGGTGACCGGACTGATGGGAGTGATCGCGGTGTATTCGATATTTGGATTTCAATATCTGACGATGATGCCGGTCATCGCGCGGGACGTGCTGCATACTGGAGCAGGCGGCTATGGACTGCTTTTGACATTCGTCGGCATCGGCGCGCTGACCGGAGCGCTCTCGCTCGCGGGCCTCGGCGCGCGAATTCGTCGGGGCCGGCTGTTCAATGCCACGGCCTACGCGTTCGCCGGGCTGACGATTCTCTTTTCGCTGATGCGCACCGTTCATCTTGCCGCTTTCGTGCTGCTCTTCCTCGGTCTCACGATGCTGATCAACGGCGCGCTCGCGAACGGCATTCTTCAGTCGGTGGTGCCCGACGAGCTGCGGGGTCGGGTGATGGCGACCTACGTCTTCGTTTACGTCGGCTTCACGCCGATCGGCTCATTCATAGCTGGGGCGATGGCGCGCTTCGTCGGCGTGCAGTGGGCGATTTTCAGCGGCGGCGTGGTGATGCTGGCTTACTCGCTGTGGGCGTTCTGGAGGTACCCGGAGATTCGCGCGGTGTAATCAGCCGCAAGCCGGTCAGGCCGGCGAATGGCCCCGAAACATGAAGAACACCGCACCCAGGATGCACAGCCCCGCCCACAGGAAGTCCAGTCTCGGCGGCTGCCGCATATAGAGAGCCGCGAACGGGACGAAAACGACGAGCGTTATGGCTTCCTGAAGAATCTTCAATTGCGGAAGCGTCAGCTCTGTCGCCCCGATCCGATTCGCGGGAATCATGAACGTGTACTCGAACAGTGCGATGCCCCAGCTCACCACCACTGCAATGTACCATTTTCTGTCGCTGAGATTGCGCAGGTGCCCGTACCATGCGAACGTCATGAAAATGTTGGAAATGATGAGGAGCGACGCGGTTTTCAGAAGGATCATGTTGGGGATCGGTAGAGTTGTCCGGACGTTTGCGATGAAGGCTGGTTGGATGTTGGCTACGCTGAAAGAAAAGGCCGATGAACGGTCACGCGCGCCCCCAGATGAGTCCGTACAGCAGAAGTGCGAGCACGATGGTAGTCGTGAGCATGTACAGCCGGTCGCGTTGAATGATGAACGCACCGAGAGTGAGTGCTACGCGAGCCGTCGGAGTAGCGATAAGAAGAACCAATCCCAGTTGCACGATTGCGCGGCTGTCGCCGCTCAGGGCAGCGCGAATTATTCCGCCCACGCTCCGGAGCGCCGCATCCTCGCCGTTGAACTGCCGAAAATTCGCTGGCAAGTGTCCGTACTGCGCGAGCAGGAGTAGTCCACCGATAACGACTACGATCGCCGCAGCCAACACACCCCATTGGAGCAAGCGGCCAATCACCAGCTCGACCTGCTCATCGCGGCTGTCCCTCACCGCTGTTCCCGGTGGTTGCTTCCCAGGCGCCGTCAAAGTCCGCCTCTCAAACCCTTGTAGAGCATTTCGAGAGCGAGTACTACGACAACGGTTGTGAATATCCTGCGCAGCCAGAGCGTTTTCGCGCCGGCCAGAATGCGGGCGCCGAGCAGGGCACCGGCCAGCACTCCGAGCATGACGGGAAAGGCAAGCGCGGGCTCTATGTATCCTCGGTGGAGGTATACTCCGGCGCTCGCCGCCGCGGTGACGCCGATCATGAAATTACTGGTCGTGGTGGAGACCTTGAACGGAAGCTTCATCGTGTGGTCCATGGCCAATACCTTCACGATCCCCGACCCAATCCCGAGCAGGGCCGACAGAACACCTGCCACGAACATCAGAGCGAATCCTT
>DHJM01000065.1:7183-7995 GCA_002404335.1 Gemmatimonadales bacterium UBA4720 | reverse complement strand
ATGCCAACGGGTCTGACGGCAGATCGGTTGGGTGTTCTTCCGGCGCTCGGAGAGAGCGGTAGGCGGTATAGAGAAGGACGAGACCGAAGAGCACCGCCAGCGCGCTCGTGGGAATGAATCCGGCAAGCGCGGCCCCCGATAGCGCGCCAACAGTTGTCGCCACTTCGAGAAATATTCCCACACGCACGTTCGTGAATCCCTCACGGACGTATGCCGCGGCGGCACCGGAGGAAGTCGCGATGACGGAGACCAGCGAAGCACCGATCGCATATCTGAGATCGATGTGAAAGAGAAGCGTCATCATCGGAACGACGACGAGCCCGCCCCCCAAACCAGTGAGCGCACCCAACAGCCCGGCGCCAAAGGAGCCGAGTGCCAGAAACAGCGCCAACAACGAAATGCTCAACGTCTCGCCGCTACTCGCTGGATTGTCACCTCTACGCTGGAATTCCCTTCTTCACCGCGTCCAAAACCTTGTCGGCAAAGATGTCTATCTCGTCGAGCGTGGTGTAAACGTTGGGGGTGATTCGAATTCCCTTGAACTCCGGATGCACGATCGGCGTGTTCACGATCCGGTGTTGATTGAGGAGCCAGGCGCCGAGCTTGACGTTGTCGATCCCTTCGACCTGGAAGAGCGCGATCGCCCCCGATTGTCGGTTGTCGAGCGGAGTGAGCACCGAGACGCGCGAGCTCTCCGCCACCACCCGCTTCGCCCACCGGTCACGCAGCAAGCGGAGCCGCGCGATCTTTCTGTCCTCGCCGATTCCGCGATGGAACGCCATGGCGGCGGAAATCGCGTTGTGGTTGGCCGC
>DHJM01000065.1:4258-7034 GCA_002404335.1 Gemmatimonadales bacterium UBA4720 | reverse complement strand
CTTCCGCACGTACAAAAATCCGGTTCCAACAGGCGCCAGCAGCCACTTGTGAAGACTCGTTCCGTAATAGTCGCACTTGAGATCGTCGCGCTTGAACGGAAAGTGCGCGAATGCGTGCGCGCCGTCCACGAACACTTCGATCCCAAGCGGTCGCGCCATCTCCACGATCTGGCGCACCGGCATGATCTGCCCGGTGAGATTGGTGATGTGCGTCACCTCGATCACCTTCGTCCTCGGCGTGATCGCAGCTCTGAACTGCTCGACGAGATAACTGTCCGACGGCGGCGGAACCTTGAATGAAACCTGCTTCAGGACTATGCCATCGCGCCGCTCTCGCTGCTGCCACGACGTGATCATGCGTCCATAGTTCTGATTGCTGACCACCACTTCGTCGCCACGCTTGAGATCGAGCCCGAAAATCATGATCTCATTCGCTTCCGAAGCGTTGCGGGTGATCGCCATCTCCTCCGGGTCGCATCCGAACTCGCTGGCGAGATCACGCCGCACGCTCTCCACTCGCGGCTCGAGCACCCGCCACATGTGCTCTACCGGCAGCTCATTGGAGAATCTCAGGTCCCTGATCATCGCCTCGAGCACATGGCTCGGCGTCGGACTGCAGCCGCCGTTGTTGAGATTGATCATCGTGCGGTCGGAGTCGAAGGCGCGCTGAATCTCCGCCCAGTACGTCTCGTCGTCTGCGACGACTTGAGGGGAGCGGTCACCGGCGATCGCGTTCGCGCGGAAGAGCGACCTGATCGCGCGCTCGCGAAACACCGGCTGCGCCGTCAGTCCCGCCACGGCCATGCTCGACAGAAAGTCCCGTCTCGTCGTCATCAAACCTCCAGTGCCGCAAAAGAAAGAGCGGCCGTCATAGTTCAATGACGGCCGCTCAATAATATGACTCTGCCCGTCGCCCAGCGAGGCTCGTTCCCGCCTACTGGTACTGGATGTAGTGCGGTTTCGGATTCAGCAGCAGCACCTCTGCCGGCGTGAGAATCGGATCACCCAGCTTCGCGTCGTTGTGGTAGAAGAGCTTGAACCCGGTGAATTGCACCGGCTCCTGCTCGACGTAAACGCGGTACGAATCGTACTTGAGCCACGGCGCGCCCCACCCGTCCATGTTGATCACCACCTGAACCCGCGGGTCGAGCCGGATCTTCTTCGCACCGGTGAGCATAGTGTGCGTGAAGCGGTGCACGACGAGAACCTTGGGAGGAAGATTGTTCTTCGTCACGAGGTCCGACAGCAGACCGATCGCGTAGTTCACGTCGTCAGAGCTCATGGTGCCGATCCGCGCGCCTGGCTTGTCCGTCACCATCTCGTGTTGCTTCCGATCCATCCGGGGCTTCATCGAGAACTCGGGATCGATTCCGAGCATCACGTTCGGGCGCTTCAGAAACGGAATGAGGCGCGGGAGCTCCTCCTGCACCGTGCTTTGGCCCACCTGCACGTCGAGAAAGAGCAGGGCGTTCCTGGTGGCCGCCCAGGACGCGACCTTCTCGAGCAGAGTGTCGGCCATGCGGAGGCGATACTTCCCATCGCGCCCGGGCATCCCCTGTGCCACGACCGCGATGAGATGCAGCGCTGGCTGAACCGGAGTTGATGGATCCGCTTTCTGCCATTCGGCTACTTCCTTGTCGAGACGCGCCAGCATTTTATCGGGCGGGAGCTCTCCCAGGATTCCCATCCTCTTCGAGAGCGGATTTCCATAGAAAGCAATGATTCGACGCGCGGGGAGAATGGAGCCCGGAAGCGGAGCCACGGTTTTCACCGGCCAGCTCGTGTTCTCCAGTCCCGCCCTGACGGCTTTCACGAGCGCCAGGCTGTCCTTCTTGGTGCGGCCTTTTACTGAAGGAACGGTGATTGGGGGATCCTTGGCGGCAGAGTCCTTTGCAGTACCTGGGGTCGTACTCGAAGCAGCGTTCGACGCTGCGGTCGCAGTCGGGGGAGTCGATGACGCACTCCCCGTTACGCCTTGGGGAGCGGCAGTTGCCGCGACAGAACCCTCGGGCGGAACCGCCTCCACTCCTGGTGAGGGTCGCGCGTCTTTGGTTGCCGCACAAGCAAGCGAAGACATGAGCACGAACGAGACGAGCATGGGGATAGAAAATAATCTATTTGACGAAGCTTCTAGCATCAGGAATTGAGAGTTGATGGGTCCCTCGGCGGGGATCGGCCGGACCCGAAGGGTAATTCATAAATCAGGCCTGAAAAGTCGGCTGAATGGCTTACACCGTACAGAAGAAATAATCCCGTCCCTCGCTACCGCATTCTGCTGTCGCGGCTGCAGGGATGGCGCCGTATGTTTTGAACGGCGCCTACCCCCACTCCCGGACCCGGCTCGCGTGGACGATCTGCTCGAACATCTGCGAAAGAGCTTCTCCGACAGCTATCGCGTGGAGGAAGAGCTGAAGGGCGGCGGCATGAGCAGGCTCTTCTTCGCCACCGACCTCGCGCTCAATCGAAGGGTCGTCATCAAGATCCTCCCTCCGGAGCTCACCAGCGACATGATGGCGGCGCGCTTCAAGCGTGAGAGCCAAGTCACGGCGCATCTGCAGCACCCGAACATCCTGCCGATCATCACCGCCGGACTTAGAGAGGGGCTCATGTACTACGTGATGCCCTTCATATCGGGTGAGTCCCTCCGTGAGCGGCTCAAGCGGGAAAAACAGCTCCCGATCAACGACTCCGTCACCATCCTTTGCGAAGTTGCGTCCGCTCTCTCGTATGCGCACAAGCAGGGTGTAATCCACCGCGACATCAAGCCGGAGAACAT
>DHJM01000065.1:0-4129 GCA_002404335.1 Gemmatimonadales bacterium UBA4720 | reverse complement strand
CGCCGCACTCGCGAATCACCCGCACCGGGATCTCCGTCGGCACCGTGGGTTACATGGCGCCCGAGCAGTCCCTCGGCGGACACGATGTCGATCACCGCGCGGACATCTACTCGCTTGGAATCGTTGGCCACGAGATGCTGGCTGGCTCACGGCCGTTCACCGGCGCGTCGACCCAGGCGATTCTGGCCGCAAATCTGATGCAGCCTCCACCTCGTCTGGATCACCTGCGGGACGATGTTCCTATCCCGGTTTGCCGCGCCATCGGGAAGGCTCTCAAGAAGGATCCCGCCGACCGCTTCCAGAACGCCAGCGAGCTCATCTCCGCGTTGGGCGAGCACGCTCCGCGGCTCTCAAACATTTCACGAGCGATCAGCGTGAGGAGGCTGAGGCGGATTTCCAAGCGGAAAATCGCCGCCGGCGTGGTGCTTCTTGTAATTTCGGTCGGTATCGGACTCTATTCCCGAAGTCACGCCCCAGCTGGCCTCGCGGAAGCAGTGACAGTGGTCGTTGCTCCATTCGACGCCAGCACTTCCGATCTCAAGCTTTGGCACGAAGGCATGGTGGATTTGCTGGCTCGCAACATCGACGGTGCCGGACCTCTGCGCACAGTGTCGCCCACGGTTGCGATCAGAAATTGGAAAACCGGTACGCGCTCTGATCGCAACGCCGCTGTACAGTTGGCGCGCAGCACAAAGGCGAGGTATGCCATCTACGGATATCTAGTACCGACAATCGGGGATTCAGTGCGGCTGCACTACGGACTGGTGGACGCTGCGAGTGATTCGGTGCTCGTCGAAGAAGACGCGCTCGCAGGAACCGTAGAGCAAGCTGCCGACAGGCTCACCGTCAACGTCTTGGGCGAGCTCGGCAAAAGACATCGCATCGGAGCAGTTCGCTCGACATCGATCGGCTCGAATTCCGCTCTCGCGCTCAAAGCGTTCCTGCAGGGCGAGCAATACTATCGCAGAACATCATGGGATTCAGCGGCGGCTTCGTATGCGCGCGCAATTTCGATCGACACCGGTTTTGCTCTGGCGCTGAGGCGCGCGGGACAGGTCACGGCGTGGCACACAAGTGAGACTGATTCGACTACTCGTGCCTTCGCACTACGCGCCGGCTCGCACATTCGTAGTCTTGCTCCCCGCGACAGCCTGCTGATCACGGCGGATTCTCTAAGCTCGGTGCTGCAGGGTAGCGACCCGAATTCCCTGAACTGGCGACTTGCGAGTCGGCTCTTTGCGACGGTCAACACGGCTGCGGCCAGGTATCCCAACGATCCGGAGGTGTGGTACGTCGTCGGAGAAGCGCGTTTCCATTACGGATACGGCAGCATCTTCGACGTCAGTGAAGAGAGCGTTCGCGACGCATTCAAGCGTTCGATAGCGCTCGACTCCGCCTTTTCACCTGCTTACATCCACTTGGTTGAGCTGGGTTACACGCTGGGCGGTGCGAGCGAGGGCCGTGCGGCGGCGCGAGCGTATCTCGCCCGCGAGCCAACGGGACAACACGCCGCGGGAATCAGGCTACTCGATGCGCTCAGCGACCCGGCGCGACAGGATGAAGGCGCGCGACTGCTTGCCGCCGCACCCGCCGATGTGTTGTACGACGGATGGATGATCGGCCGACGTTGGACGGATTCGTCCGAAACAGTGTTACGCCTGCTCCGCACCATGGCGGGACGTCCGAGAGGGTCTGCTGATGTCAAGCCGTTCCTGGATTGGCTCCAGGTCGTGCTGCCGCTTCAGCTCGCCTACCGCGGCAGATTTAGCGAATCGTATATCTCTCTCGGAACCAGCCCGTCGCGCCTGTTCTCGCAACTCGCCCTGCTCGGAGTGATTGAAGCTGACACGGCCAAGATCGTTTTCGCACGGTGGCTGGCAACGCGTAGTCCCCAGGTGCATTCCGCGCTTCCGTGGTGGGCGGCTCGTGGCGACTCGACCTCCATTGCGCGACTGCTGCTGGTCTACGACTCCGCGCTTGCCAACGCTAAGCCCGGGAATCTTGTATCAGCTCGGTACAATCTGGCAGCCGCTCGCGCGTATCTGAGTCTCGCTCGCCACGATACGGTTGCCGCGTTATCGGCCTTCACTGCGCTGTCCGATACGTCGTGTCTTCGCTGCGATCTGGATCGATTGACGACGGCGCAGCTGCTGGCTGGTTCGCGTCGCTTCGCTGAAGCGGACAGGATTCTTCGTCAGCGGCTGTTCTCTACAGTGACTCCAACGGAGATCGTGATGGCGGTCGAGCGTGGGAAAGTTGCAACAGCTTTGGGGCGTAAGAGCGACGCCAGGCGGTGTTTCGAGCTGGTGATACGAGCGTGGGTAAGGGGTGATCCCGAGGCCAGAATCCGAGTTGCTGAGGCCCAGCGAGGGCTAAGTCGACTGTAATCGAAAGAAAGCTCGCTCCAGATTTTGGCTATAGCGGGTTTTCCCGGAGCAAATACATTTGTCGAGCCCCTCAGCTTGCTGCTGAGCTGCGAGCCAAGGTGATCACTTTCAACCGGTACTTCCCATGAAACGGTTCTCACTCCCCTCCCTCCTCGCTGTTCTAGTGTTCGCTCAGGCGTGTACGGACGCTACGTCACCCGATCGACACGCCACGCTGACGCCAAAGAATCCGACTCGCCTGGTTACCGGGAATGTTCCGCCGCCGCCAACGGCAACTGCGATCATTATCAGCGTCAGCAGCGATGTCCTCGTCGGTGAATTTACAGGCGTCTATTTCGCCAACGGAGCAAGTATCGACGCTACGGTTGCATCAATTGAGCTCGGCGACGAATCATTGGGTTTCCTGGGAACGGCGTGGCTACGATTGGACAACACGCAGACCCTTGGTTCGCTTGCCAGCGCCAACGCCCGATTCCAGGTCACCAGTGGTCTCACCACCGATCCGAATTTTTCCGGAAGGGGTACGCTCACGATTAGCGGTCATACAATTACGATCGACCGAGTGACTTTCTTCGGGCCCAACCCTGATTGCTTACCGGGAGCTCTGTGTGCTACGATAAATTTTGACGCTTCGGTTGACGGCATAGCCGGGCATCACGGTACTGTCCAAGCTTTCGATAGGGCGGTGTGCACTTCCGTTTCCTATCCGGATCCAAATGTGGAGGGTGGATTCTCCTCCCATTTCTTCTGCCCCTTCAGTTCCGAAGGCTAGACCCGTCTTAAATTCCGGACAGGCCCTCGCGGCGGAGATGACACAGTCACTCCGCCGCGAGTTGCATTTGCTCTAACTGCCCGGCGCTTCAGCCCGAGGCATTTTTCTTGCCTTCGGGCTATGTTCGGGATATTCTGCAGAACCAATGTCCGATCGTAACGCTGCCATCCGCGCACTTATAGAGCATCGGTTTCCCGATGCCACCCCGGTTACACACCGGACAGCGGAACCGGTTGCCACGGGAATCGACGCACTCGATGCAATTCTCCCCGGACGAGGACTGCCACGCGGAAGGTTAACGGTCTGGATGCCGCAGGGTGGAGCGACCGCGGTATTGAGAGCAGCTTGCAACACGACCGTGGCCCAAGGCGAGAGGGCGGTGTGGATTGATGGACTGGGAACAGTTGCCGGTCCCTTCTGGGAAGAAGGCCCGATTCTCGTCAGACCTCGCAACAGGAAGCATGGATTGCGCGGAGCGGAGGAGCTTCTGCGCTGCGGTGGATTCGCCTTGGTAGTGATCGCCGGGATCGAGCCCGAAGGCACCGAGACCGTTCGACTCTCCCGTGCGGCGCGTGAAGGCGGAGGTGCTCTCGTCACTCTCACCAGCCACGCATCGATGGCCAGCCTGCGAATGACATCGCAGATCCTCCGTGAGACTTATCGCTGGCGCAAAACGCCGTTTGGTGATCCCGCCGAGGCGCAGGAAGTCATGATTCGGGTCCGTGCTCGCTCACTGGGATGGAATCGGAGCGCAGATTTCTCCGTGCCTGTCGTTTCCTACGATTTGCGCATGTCGCTCGACGCCGGTCTCGTCGATAGGCGCGGGGTTCGATAGCAACTGCAAGAGTTCCCAGCGGTCGAGATCATCCGTACGTTCCAGACCGGCAGCTAAGAGAGGAGACTGATCATGGGTCTGTTCGACCGCCGCAAGCGTGAGGAGCCCAAGCCGCGCAATGAGCCGAACACTCAA
>DHJM01000050.1:0-3790 GCA_002404335.1 Gemmatimonadales bacterium UBA4720 | reverse complement strand
GGCGCGCAGGAACCTTTCTATATCGCGGACATGCAGAAGATCCTGCAGATCGCTGCGATAAGGTGCTACCGCACGGTGAGCATCGTTCGCCCCGGATATTCTGCGGTGAGCGCTACTCCGGTGGCCGAAACCACGATTGCCAGCAGTTTCCCAGTATTCGGATTTACCTCGACGCGCGGCAGGTCGCTGAGTGGTATCCCCGTTCAAACGCAGTCCGACTCCGGCATTCATGGCATGGTGTTCTACCTGAATAATCACAGTGTCGGCGGGATACGCATCGAGGATGTGATTGTGGACGAAAATGGCGACCGGTTCGTGATAGATTCCGCTGCGCTGACCTCTTTCGGCTACATCGTGGAAACCCACACCTTCCTGAGTTCGGCGCAGGCGATACTGCGTATGCTCAACGACAACGGACGAAGCGTAACCCTCCGTTCCTACACACTCGGAACCTACGCGCCGAGTACGAATACTGTCACGGGTGGTTCTACCGCGGATACGACCCGCCGCGCCGTGGTGATCGATTATGACAGTCTGGCGCTGGGCACCGAGTTCCTGCCAGGTACGGTAATCATGACGGGCGACAAGAAATGCTACCTCGATGCGACTGCCGCGATCAACGTTCAGGACCACATAATCATCGATTCGGTCGAATTCAACATCGTGAACCTGAAAGTGCTAAACTATGGCGGGGCGACCACTTCGGCCTATGAATTGCTACTGAGGAGATGAAAATGGTAAAGAATAATATGGATGAGGAAGTAACCACCGACACCTACGGATGGAAGGCTGAGGCACCCCCCGCGCTCGCCGTACCGACCACCCCCGCCGTCACACCAGACGACGAAACCCGCGTCGCCCGAACCCTGGGCGGCTCACCGGCAGCGTACCCGGATTTTGATCTCCCCGTACTGCTCGCGCTGCAGGCGACGGGTCATGCCGCCGATTTCGGCGAAGACGGCTGGGCGCGCGGCCACCGCTGGCACGAGAAATATGGCCGTTGAACTCCGTATCGCCGACGAGGACATTGCCCGCGTTCGCCGTAGCGTGGAGCGCAAAATCGCGCAGCGAATGGAGAAACTGGCGGTCACGATATACAACACCATTGTCCTCGGGCCGGAACCTATTTGGTCTGGCGCCTACGCCTCAAGCTGGTCAATTGGAGTAGGTTCTCCAGATGTGATCGATAACGTCTCCCCCCGCGCGATCCGTGCTGGCGGCAGATATATCCCGGAAGAAACATTCACACCGGCGTCGCCAATCGGGGGAGCGATCGGCATGCTCACCCCCTACGAACCGATTTTCATTTCCAATTACTCAATGCGTTTCGGCCCGTATGGCGACACGCCCGGCCACGCCAGTATCGTGGAATACCAAGGCACGCCGAAGCACTCTTCTCCGTGGAACATCGCCGCGCACGCCAAAAGCGTGGCCCTGACCGCTGCGAGGTATTTCTGATGGCTTCCGAAGCGATAGCTAGAGCGGTAACGGACTTTTTCGCGGCGCAATGGGCGGCGGGCGGACACACCGAGACCGTGGGATATGAGAATGTGAAGGTCGATCCGGTAACGTCTGCCGCCTATCTCGAATTGGAGGTATGGGATGGGTTGGCCGTCAAGGCGAGCGTCGGGGTCAGTCCGCAGCTTCGCCGGTCGTCCGGAACGGTCTTTGTAACGGTAAATACGCCGCAGTTGCAAGCCACCTCCCAACCGCGACAATTGTGTGATAGTATCGCGACCATATTCAGGGATGTCCAGCTTGCCACAACATCTCCGACAGGGACGGTCACGTTCCAAGAACCATCTGTGAGTCGGCTTGGAAAAGTCGGGGTACAATTTCAGATGAAAGTGGCAGTACCTTTTTTACACGAATACTACATATAAGGAAACGCGATCATGGCAAATGCTAAAGGTAATCTGGTAACACTGGGGTATATCACCGAAGTGACCGCGGGAACCACCCCTGCGGCCGCCGTCGTGTACCTGCGGAACAAGGGGGCGAATCCTCAAGCCGACATCGCCACGACCGTCAGCAACGAGATCACGACCACCCGCGATGAAGCGGATTTGGTCCGTACCTCCGGCAAGACGAGCATGAACATCCCGATTGAACTCAGTTTCACGGAATACAACCCGTTCATCGAGAGCGCCCTGGGCGGCACGTTGAGCACGGCTGTCGCGCTCACCGCGACCGACATCAGCGCGGCCAGCGCGGACAACAGCATCAACTCCGTGGCTGCCGCGTTCAGCACCGCGAATATCCTGCCCGGCCACTGGATCAAGACGAAGGGGTTCTCCACTGCGGCGAACAACGGTATCGCGAAAGTAGTATCCGTGACGACCGCCAAAATCGTCCTGAGCCGAATCACTCTGGTCACTGAATCCGCCGGCGCGTCAGTCACAGTGAACGGGCGTTCGGTTCGCAACGGCTTGACCGCCAAATCCTTCACGATGGAATCGAAGTTCACCGACCTGTCCACCACGTTCATCGCCCAGAAGGGCATGACTGTGAACAACATGACGCTGAATGCCAGTTCCGGAGCGATCATCGAAGGCGCATTCGATTTGATGGGGTTGACCTTTGCCGTCGGGGCAGCCACTGTCGGTAGCGGGTCATTCACCGCATCCAGCAGCAACCCGATCATGTCGGCGGTTGCCAACGTCGGAACGATCTGGATAGACGGAGCGGCCACGACCATTTCGTTCAAGAAGATCGACCTGTCCACCTCGAACAACAAGCGCGAATCCGATGCGATCGGCAGCCTGTTCCCTGTGGAAATCCCTGACGGCACATTCACTGCGAAATTCTCGGCTGATGCGTACTTCTCATCTACGGCCTTGCTGACGAAATTTACGGCTGGAACGGCGGCGAGTCTGTCGTACTCCTTTACCGATTCTGCGGGCAACGCCTTCGTGATCGACGCACCGAATGTCAAGCTCGACACCAACGCACTGAGTGGCGTCCAAAAGAACGGCGACGTAATGCAAGCGCCGGCGTTCCATGCGTTGAAAGACGCTACCCTGGGCTACGCGCTGCAAATCAGCGTGTTGCCTGCGTAACCCAACCCAACCCGAGGAGAAGTAAATTGGCAAAACTGAGCGAGTTCAAGCAGGATACCGGCAAGGCGGAAAGCGGCGTGTGGGTGTGCGGCGTGATGGGCAACATCGATGTGAAGATCGCCCGTTTCAACAATCCGGCGTTCGTCAAGATGTTCCAGAAACTCACCAAGCAGTACCGCAATCTGAAAACGATTTCGGATGACGTGTCGAAGGACATCGTGAACCAGTGCATCGCGAACACGGTGTTGCTGGGCTGGCGCAACATACAGGCCGAGGACGGTTCGGATGTCCCGTACAGCGTCGAAGCGGCTGTGGCGCTGTTGGCCGATCCGGAGAATATTGAGTTCTACCGCGTCGTTACGGATTTGTCCAACGAGGCCGAAGTCTTCCGTAAAGAGGTGGTCGAAGAAATCGCCGTCAAAAGTTAGCGAGTACATTGCCTGGCGTAAGGAGTTCGGTGAGACCGCGGCGTTCCTGATCACGATTGCCGACGACGAAGGGAAGGTTCATGGGGCGGTTCCCCCGGCTCTTTCCCTGATGCCAGATTTGGATAGCCGGGAAAGCTATTACTTGAATGCGTTTGACCGGCTCGCGGGGTCAAGAAACATCGGAATGGGTGCCGGGAATATCCCGTTATCGGAAATAATCAGGTATGGTGAGCATCTTGACGAGGAAGACATGGACGCATTCATCATCATTATTCAACGCGCTGACAACGCCTACCTGACCGC
>DHJM01000093.1:3708-3911 GCA_002404335.1 Gemmatimonadales bacterium UBA4720 | reverse complement strand
CTCGATGTGATGATGCCGGGCCGCGACGGCTGGCAGGTCTGTCGCGAGATGAAGCAGCACCCAACCCTTGGCCGCAGCGTGCGCATCATCATGGTCACGGCACTCGACGACTGGGTGAACAAGAGGCAGGCTCTTCAAACGGGCGCGGACGATTTCGTCGAGAAGCCGTTCGAGCTCTCAAAGCTGGTAGCGACCGTCGAGCG
>DHJM01000093.1:2951-3504 GCA_002404335.1 Gemmatimonadales bacterium UBA4720 | reverse complement strand
TCGTCCCGCTGAGCGTGGATTACCACCAGCTTCTCCGCGACTCGCTCACGCGCCTTCCGACGGTAGCGGCAACAATCGACAGTATCCGGAAGTCGGTTCAGGACAGGGGCGAGATCGTCATTCTGTATTTCAACTTCGACCACTATTCCAAGGTCGAAGAGGTTTACGGGTGGGAAAAACTCGACAGCGTGCTCGAGACCACTGGTGAGGTGATGCGCGATTTCCTGAGCAAGAGCTCTCTGGCATCGTCGAAGCTCATGGTCGCCTTTCCCAATGACGACGACTTCGTGTTCTTCCACGTCCCCCAGGACGATACTCCCGCCGCTACGGATGCCGAGATTACCGAAATCACGGTCGGGCTGAAGGAGGCGGTGTCATCCCAGATCGAGCGCGTGCACGGCGAAGACATCGCAGCTCTCTTCGACATCTTCGTGGGACGCGCGCTCGTCGTTTACAATCCGAAGCTCCGGCTCGAGCGGCAGATCTATCGCGGAATCCGGGAAGCGGCCAACGCGTCGAAGAGCCTCGAGCACCGCGAAGAGGCGAAGAAGGT
>DHJM01000093.1:2188-2840 GCA_002404335.1 Gemmatimonadales bacterium UBA4720 | reverse complement strand
ATGCGCAGCATGCGCAGCCCGGAGGTGATGTTCGAGATCGCCGCGCAGTCGGATCTGATCTGGGATTTGAGCCGCCTCTGCCGTGAACGCGCGATCGAAGGCATGGGAAAGCTACTCAAGGACGGCGAGCTCCTGTTCATGAACGTGGACCCCGCGGACTTCGCGGATCCTTCATTCGACGTCAAAGCGCTCAAGGTGAAAGACCCGACCCGCGTCGTGATCGAGATCACGGAGCGCACCGCCATCAAGGACTATCCGAAATTCCGCGGACGCCTCAAGGAATTCCGTGACGAGGGCTACCGCTTCGCCGTCGACGACGCGGGGAGCGGCTACGCCGGTCTGGGCTCAATCGCGAATCTGGAGCCCGATTTCATCAAGCTCGACATGTCGCTCATCAACTGCATCGACCAGAACTTCATCAAGCAGAATCTGGTGGAGACGATGGTCCGCTTCGCCAACGAGCACGGCGCGATGGTCATCGCCGAAGGCGTCGAGCGCAAGGAAGAGTACGACATGGTGAAATCACTTGGCGTTCACCTGGTACAGGGATTCTATGTCCACAAGCCGAGCACGAGTGGCGTGACTTATCGTCCGCCCGTGCTTCCGCCGCCCGCGCTTACCGAGCCAGTAAAGCCATAACCAGCTCGTACGA
>DHJM01000093.1:472-2080 GCA_002404335.1 Gemmatimonadales bacterium UBA4720 | reverse complement strand
CCCGAGCCAGTAGCCGAGACGGATCGTGAGGTCGGCCACTCCCGTGACCACTGCTCCGCCTCCAGCCTGAACCAGCTTTGCCGCTTCGCGGCTCTTCTCGTGGCGCGGTCCGAACAGCACCGGAGCGCCAAATGCCGCGGGCTCCAGGATGGAGTGCAAGCCCTCGGAATGAAATCCACCTCCTACGTAGGCCACGTCCGCCAGCGCGTAGAGGTCGCCGAGCATTCCGAACCGATCGACGAGAATGACGTCGGCGCTCCGGGCGTCGGGTGCGTCGATTCGCGCCAGCGTGAGAGCGCGCGACCGAGCCCAGCCCTCGATCGAGCGCAGGTGCGCGTCGCTCGTCTCGTGCGGTGCGACCACGAGTCGCGCGTCGGGAATCTTGTCGCGGATCGTTGTCCAGACAGGCAGGAGGTGCTCCTCGTCGGACGGCCACGTCGAGCCCGCAACCAGGGTGGGGCGCGACGAGCGCAATCGTTGAATTAAGGGAGAGGTGCGCTGCGCGCGCGCCCACACCTGGTCGAACCGCGTATCGCCCGTCACGGCTACGCGGTCGCCTCGCACGCCTTGCTCGCGCAGACGCTCGGCGTCGGCCTCATCGATGGCGCCGACGCGATCGATCGAGCGATAGGCGTCGCCCAGAAGTGCCCGGGCGAAAAATCCGCGACGTCCCGAAGACTCGGGCAGCGTCGCGCTGATCACGCCGACGGGAACGCGCGCGGCTGCGGCGCGCTCGGTGAGCGCGGGCCAGATGTCGAGCTTGCTGTAAACGAGAGCGCTGGGCCGAAGCGCGGACACCACCGCGGCCGCATGGTCGAACGTGTCGAACGGCAGGTAATCGGTGAAATCCGCACGCACCGACTTGGCGAACTGCTCGGCACTGGGCGAATAGAAAGTGTAGGCGATCTGAATATCGGGGCGACGCGCGCGCACGAGCTCGATGACGGGCAGCGCCTGGAGCCCTTCGCCGACCGAGGGCGCGTGGAACCAGACCAGCGGGCGAGCGGCATCACGGGAGGTCGCGCCCCATCTCTCGTAGCGATCGACGAGTCCGCGCCGGCCACTGACCCCGCGACGGAATTTGGATTTGCCGGCGGGAACTACGCGGACGAGCGCGTCCGTCACGAGCCCCGCGAACGCGTAGGGAATTCGCAGCAGCGGTTTCACAGCTGGCCCCTTCTGAGGCGTTGTACGGTCGAGGTCTTACGGAGTGGTCTTTTTGCTTTTCACCTGAGCGGAGTCGATCGCCTTCCGCAGCTCCTCGATTGGCTGCGCGCCGGTGAGGATCTTGTCGCCGATCATGAAGCTCGGTGTCGCGGCAGCGCCTGCTCTGGACGCGCGGTCGTGATCCGCCTCGATGAGTGGTTTCATCATTCCCGATTTCACACAGTCCCGCCAGCGCTTCATGTCCAATCCGTTGGCCTGGGCGAGCGAGTCGAAGACAGGCGCGGGCGAGCTCAAGGTCTCCCAGTGGTTCTGAGTCGCGAACAGGCCATCGTGCATCGGCCAGAATTTGTCCTGTGCTCCGGCGCACATCGCGGACTCGGCGGCCGGCCAGGCGTGGACGTGGCTGGCGAGCGGGAAGTTCACATAGGCGAGCCGAACCTT
>DHJM01000093.1:0-249 GCA_002404335.1 Gemmatimonadales bacterium UBA4720 | reverse complement strand
TTTTCCTTCGACGGCGACTTTTTTCGCCGTTCTGCGAACAGCCTGGCTCTTCCTCCTTCCACAAGGCCTCCAGATCCCGCCGCCAACCGGGCTGGTGAACGATTTCGCGCACGTGATTCAGCCCGACGCGATTCAGCGAATGGAGCGAATCGCGGAGGATGTGCGCACGAAATCGCGGGGCGAGATGACGATCGTCACGCTTCCCGACATCGGCACCCGCGACGTCCAGGAAGTCGCGCTCGAGATCGG
>DHJM01000131.1:0-13277 GCA_002404335.1 Gemmatimonadales bacterium UBA4720 | reverse complement strand
CTGGAGCCCGACGTCGCAAAATCAGTCGATGAGATGCGCGCCGACTACGAGCACCAGCTCGATGCGCGCTACGCCGCCGCGCGCGGATTCGTCGACGCGATCGTCTATCCCGAGAACACGCGCGAGATGCTGAGCCTGGCACTTCGAGCCTCTCTTCACAATCCGGGACCGCACCTCGGGCCTTTCGTGCTCCCCCCGCATCTCTCGGAGGAGAACAGTTGAAGAAGGTCGTCCGCGTCGCCGCCGGCCAGGGATTCTGGGGCGATGATCTCGACGCACCGCGGCGTCAGGTGGAGGGAGGTCCGATTGACTACCTGATGCTCGACTACCTGGCCGAGGTCACGATGTCGATTCTCCAGAAGCAGAAGGAGCGCGACCCGTCTCTGGGCTATGCTCGGGATTTTGTCGGCGCGATGGAGAGCGTGCTTCCGGCCGTGGTCGAGCGAGGTGTCAAGATCATCGCCAACGCAGGCGGAGTAAATCCGCCGGCATGCGCAGCCGCGGTACAAGCGGTGGCCGAGAAAAAAGGAGCCAGCGGCGCTCTACGAATCGGTGTCGTCTCGGGCGACGATTTGCTCGGTCGTCTCGACCAGCTCATCGCGGCGGGTCATCCTCTGGCAAATATGGAAACCGGAGAGCCGCTCTCCCTCGTGAGGGACCGCGTGCTTTCCGCCAACGCCTACATCGGCTCCGAGCCGATTGTGGAAGCGCTCGGCAAAGGAGCGAACGTCGTGATCACCGGACGCTCGACCGACACCGCCCTTACGATGGCGCCGCTTCGTCACGAGTTCGGCTGGGGCGCAACGAGCTGGGATCAGCTGGCAGCGGGAATCGTGGCGGGACATATCATCGAGTGCGGGGCTCAATGCTCGGGCGGAAACTGCCTCTACGATTGGCGCTCGATTCCCGACCTGGCGAACGTCGGATATCCTCTGGTCGAGGCAAAGGCAGACGGCACCTTCGTCGTAACGAAGCATCCGAACACCGGTGGAAGGGTGTCTGTTCAAACCGTCAGCGAGCAACTTGTCTACGAGATGGGTGATCCGCACTCCTACATCACGCCCGATGTCATCGCCGATTTTACGACGATCAAACTGGCGCGGGATGGCGATGATCGTGTGCTCGTATCGGGAATCAAGGGGACGCCGCCGACGGACAAGCTCAAGGTATCAGTGGCGTACCGCGCGGGCTTCAAGGCAGTTGGCACTCTCGTCTATGTGTGGCCCGATGCTCTCGAAAAAGCGCAGCTGGCGGACAAGATCCTGCGCGAGCGGCTGGACAGACTTGGTCTCCGCTTCGAGCGCATCCTCTCCGAATTCGTCGGCGCGACCGCTACCCACGGACACCTCGCCGGAGACCAGCGCAATGCACCGGAGGTACAGCTGCGCTTCGGAGTCCGCGGCCCCGATCGGGCCGCGGTGGAACGATTCACGCGGGAGATTGCACCACTCGTGCTGAACGGACCGCCGAGTGTCACCGGATTCGCAGGCGGGCGGCCCAAGGTCGAAGAAATCGTGGCATACTGGCCCGCGCTCATCGACAAGTCCGTCGTCAAGACCAAAGTGGACATCATCCAATGAAGGTGCGCCTCGTCGACATCGCGCACGCCCGCTCGGGCGACAAGGGCGACACCGCCAACGTCGGTGTGATCGCGCTCGAGCCGCGCTGGTACCAGGTGCTCGAGAAATTCGTGACGCGCAACCGGGTGGCGGAGCACTTTCGCGGCATGATCGAGGGCGCCGTGGACCGTTACGAGCTTCCCAATCTCAACGCGCTCAACTTCCTGCTCCACGGCGCGCTGGACGGCGGCGGTACGTTGTCGCTAAAGACCGACGCGCAGGGCAAGGTCTACTCGACGGCGCTGCTGCGCATGGTGATTGACGTTCCGGACGCCGAGGCAAGGCGTCTCGAGCTACCGGCGGCAAAGTGAAGCTTCGCCCGACAGCAGAGTGTTCCCGATGAAGCTTCGCCCGGCAGCAGAGTGTTCCCGATGAAGAACATCCGCATGAGCGTCGACGGGCCCATCGGCAGGATCACCCTCGCGCGCCCCGACAAGAAAAACGCGCTCGATCGCGTCACCGCCGACGAGCTCGCGGAGGCGCTGTTCGCCCTCAGTGAATCGCCAGTTAACGTGGTGGCCATCGACGCAGACGGTCCGGATTTCTGCGCCGGCGCTGACCTCTCCGCGCTCGAGGACATGCTCGACGCTCCACGACAGGCCCAAATCGAAGACGCCAAAGCCCTCGGACACGTCTATCACACCATTCGGCGCATGGAGAAACCGGTCGTCGCACTGGTCAAGGGCCGCGCATACGCCGGGGGCGCGGGGCTGGCGTCGGCTTGCGACATCGTCCTCGCGCACGAGGACGCCCGCTTCGCGTATCCCGAAATTACCATCGGGTTCGTTCCGGCGATGGTGATGACGATGCTGCGTCGATCGGTTGGAGAAAAGCACGCCTTCGACCTCGTCAGCACTGGCCGGATCCTCAAGGCCGAAGAGGCGAGGTCAATCGGTCTCGTGTCCCGAGTGTTCGCGGACAAGGAATTCGATCAACTCTCTCGATCCGTTCTCAGGCAGCTCGCGGACACGCCACCCAGCGCGATGTCGGCGACCAAGACTCTTTTCTACAAGCTCGACACGCTCAGCTTCATCGATGCCATTTCGGCCGGCATCATTGCCAACGCCGATGCGCGAGCGACACCTGCCTTCCGTGAAGGGGTGAAACGATTCACCAGCCGAAACAAGGACGCCAAGTGAGCCCATTCACAATTGCCAAGCTCGCGCTGATGTTGATCGCCGCGATCCTGCTCGGATGGGGGATAAGGGCGGACGACGCCGCGCTCCGCTGGGCGGGAATCGCGTTTCTGTTCATCGCGCTGATCCTCCGATTCATCAAGAAGCCGCGCCGCTTTCAATGAGTTCCTCTCGCTCGACCACCGCCATGAAGGTGACGCTTCCGCGGCCGACGACAATCGTCGACGCGCCACGTCTCTCCAGGAAGCTCGGCGTCGATCTGGTGCTAGCGAGCGAGACCCTCCAGTACACCGGCAGCTTCAAATTTCGCGCTGCTCACAACGTCGCGTCCCACGTAAAGCAAGCGCACATCATCACCGCCTCGTCCGGCAACTTTGGACAGGCCATCGCCTACGCTTGTTCGCTGTTCAACAAGCGATGCACCGTCGTGATGCCGGCGACCGCGCCGAAGATAAAAGTCGACGCCGTTCGAGAGTACGGAGCTGAAGTCGATCTTGTCGACGTGAACAAGAAGGGAAGGCTTGAGCGGCTGAGCGAGCTGGCCAAGGAATTTCCCGACGCGTACGTCGCAAGCCCGTACGACGATCCTCTCGTGATCGAGGGCAACGCCAGCCTTGCCCGGGAGCTTGTCGCTCTCGACCTCGATCTCGATTTCATCATCGCGCCCATAGGTGGGGGCGGGCTCACCTCCGGTTTGGTGAAGGGCGTCGAACAAAGTGGAAAGAAGACGCAGGTGCTCGCTGCCGAACCTCTGCTCTCAAATGACGCTGCTGAATCGTTTCGCGCCGGTCATATCGTGTCCCTGCCCGATGAGTCCAGCACCATTGCTGACGGCGCCCGCGTACTCAGGCTCGGCGACAGAAATTGGGAGATTCTGAGCCAGGGCCTCGCCGCCGTGATCGAGGTAACGGAGGAACAGATCAAGGAAGGTGTTCGCCTCCTTTTCGCGCTCGCCAATCTGAAGGCCGAGCCGACGGGCGCGCTCGCGCTCGGGGCGGTGCTCGCCGAACCGGATCGGTTCAAGGGCAAACGAGTGTGCTGCGTGATCAGCGGCGGAAACGCCGACCCCGCTTTCTACGCCAAGCTCGTCGAGGGGATCTGAGCGGTCGGCGCACGATCAACTTCAATGCTCCGAAGCGGTCGCTCTGCCAGGCGTTGACGCGCAAGTGCGACACAACAGTTACGGACGCGGTGAGCCGGCACCCGTCGTAACCCGGGGTCGCTAGCTTTCATCAGATGGTGAAGCCGACAATCCAGGACGCGCGCGCGGTTCTCAAGAGCGCGTTTGGCTACGACGCATTCCGGCCGGGCCAGGAGGCCGCCGTGTCCGCCGTTCTCGCCGGCCGGGACACCGTCGTCGTTCTGCCAACAGGCGGCGGCAAATCGCTTTGCTTTCAGGTACCGGCGCTCCTCATGCCCGGCCTGACTGTCGTCGTCTCCCCACTCATCTCCCTGATGAAGGATCAGGTCGATGCGCTCACGGCCAAAGGACTGCCCGCGGCTTTCATCAACAGCACGCTGACTTCCGGGCAAGTCTCGGATCGCCTCGCGCGCGCCGACCGCGGTGAGATCAAGCTGCTTTACGTCGCGCCCGAGCGATTCGACTATGGCCGCACCGCGGAACGGCTGCGCACGGCCGGCGTTTCGCTTCTCGCGATCGACGAAGCCCATTGCATCAGCCAGTGGGGGCACGATTTCCGGCCGAGCTACCTGCGAGTGAAGAAGGTCCATGAGGCGCTCGGTTCCCCGACGACGATCGCGCTGACGGCGACCGCGACCCCCGAGGTCCGTCGTGATATTGCGCGCGAGCTCGCGCTGAAAAACCCCGAGACGATCATCACCGGCTTCGACCGGCCCAACCTCACGTACTTCGTCGTTCCGACGAAGAATGACGCCGAAAAAGAGAAGCGAATCGTCGAAATCCTGCGCAAGCACGATGGACTCGCGGTGATCTATGCCTCCACCCGTAAAGCGGTGGATCACCTCACCACCGTTCTCGAGCGCGCGAAGATCCGTGCAGCCGGCTATCACGCGGGCCTCGACGACAGCAGGCGTCGCGAGGTGCAGGAAGCCTTCATGGGCGAAAAGATCCGGGCGATTGTCGCCACCAACGCATTTGGAATGGGGATCGACAAGCCCAACGTGCGCCTCGTCATTCACTACGCGATGCCCGGCACTCTCGAGGCGTACTATCAGGAAGCGGGTCGCGCCGGGCGGGATGGGCTCCACTCGGATGTGTTTCTGCTCCACGCATTTCCCGATCGCTTTACGCACGAGTTCTTCATCAAGGGCTCGTACCCGGAGCGGGTCGTCGTCGAGAAGACATACGAGGCGCTCAGGAAACTCTCGGACGACCAAGGGTTCGTGGGCGCCGAGCCGGAGGACCTCGCTCGCGCGATCAAGCCCAAGCCCAACAGTCGAGAGATCGAGGGCGCGATCCGAATTCTGACGCGCCCCGGCGCGGTGACGCTCAGCAACGGCGACCAGGCGCGCGTCCATGTGCGCCTGCTCGCCACCCCCGAGCGTATCAAGCGCGAGCTGACGGGCGAGAGCAACAGTGAGCTCGGCCTGCTGCGCGCGCTCTGGCGGGGCGTCGGCGCTGCTCTGCACACCGGTGCCGTCGTCGATCTCGACGGACTGCCACCGGGACTGGGCGGATCTGCCGCTTCCACGCCACTGCTCGATGCACTCCAGGACCGGCAGTTCCTCGTATGGGAGAGATTGGGGAACGGCCTCTATCTCGCTGACATGAAGGCGCCGCTCTCGAAGTTCAAGATCGACTGGGCTGTCATCGATCGCCGCCGTGCCGCGGACCTTTCCAAGCTGCAAGCGGTGCAGAAATACGCGTACACGAAGGAGTGCAGGCGCGGCTTCGTGCTGCGCTACTTCGGTGATCCCGCGGCTAAACGCAAATGCGAAGGCTGCGACAACTGCCTCGGCATCACTGCGGCGGCCACTGTAGAAGACGAAGCGCCACGGCGAGTGCGACGCGATAAAAGAACCAGGCGCGCAACATCTCACACGGCTGATGCCGTTCGGTCTGCCGACGTCGCGGATGATGTGTCACTGGGCGTTGCGGATGAGCGACTACTAGGCGCGCTCAGGACTGTCCGAAGCACGATCGCCCGCGAGGAACATGTGCCCGCGTATATTGTATTCTCGGACCGTACGCTGGCCGAGCTCGCGGTAAGGCGGCCACGATCGTTGACTGCTTTTCAGGATGTCCGCGGTGTCGGCCCGATGAAGCTCGAGCGCTACGGCGCGCGCTTTCTCGATGCGATCTCGAAAGCTGACGACATTGAAGCCGCCTGAGCATCGGGGCGCCAACCATTGACGACGAAGTAAATGAGATCAGAAATCAAACTGCACTTCGCGCTGCTGTTCGGTGCCGCCTCGCTCGCGAGTGTCATCGCCAGCGCGCCTTCAATGGCATCCGCGCAGCAGCCAACAGGCGCGGCCGCCGCGCCCTTGCCCTTCGACTCCGCGGTAGAAATCGGGACGCTCTCCAACGGGATGCGCTACTACATCCGCGAGAATCACAAGCCGGAGAAGCGGGCCGAGCTGCGACTCGTCGTCAACGCCGGCTCGGTGCTCGAGGACGAAGACCAACGTGGTCTCGCCCACATGGTCGAGCATATGGCTTTCCGCGGCACGAAACGGTTCGCCGGGAACCAGATCTCGAGCTATCTCGAATCCGTCGGCATGCGCTACGGTCCGGACATCAACGCATTCACGAGCTTTGACGAGACCGTGTACATGATCACCATTCCGACGGACACGGCCGCGATCGTGGACAAGGGATTTGAGATTCTGGCGGAGTGGGCCCACAACGTCGCGTTCGACCCCGCGCAGATCGAAAAGGAACGACCCGTCGTGATCGAAGAGTGGCGGCTGGGGCAGGGCGCGGAGAACCGCATGCAGAACAAGTGGTTTCCGGTTCTCTTCACGGGATCAAAGTATGGTGAGCGCATCCCGATCGGACTGAAGTCTGTTCTGGAGACCTACAAGCCGGCGACTCTCCGCCGCTTCTACGACACCTGGTATCGGCCGGATCTAATGGCTGTCGTCGCCGTTGGTGATTTCGACAAGCGGCAGATCGAGGGTCTCATCACTCGCTACCTGGGCGCGATTCCGCGCGCGATCTCGCCCAAAGCGCGACCGCTCTCTCCGGTTCCTCCTCAGGCCGGCACTCTTGTCTCGATCAACAGCGACAAGGAAGCGACGCGGTCGACCATCAGGCTTCTCTACAAGCAGCCGAAGCGCTTCAACACGACGTCGGCGACGTACAGACAGCATCTGGTCGAGGGGCTCTTCGGCTCAATGCTCAACGACCGCTTCGCGGAGATCACGCAGAAGCCGAATCCGCCCTTCATCACCGCGTATGCAGGGCAAGGCGATCTCGTTCGGTCCGCGGAGGCGTTTTCGCTCACGGCAGTCGTCGCCGACAACGGAATTCGGCGCGGGCTAAACGCTCTCCTCACCGAGGGCGAGCGCGTGAAGAAATTCGGATTCCTTCAATCGGAGCTGGATCGCGCCCGGAAGGACACGCAGCGGGGGATCGAGCAGGCCTACGCGGAGCGCGACAAGACGAACTCGAATGTGTATGCCGATGCATACTCGTCGGCGTTCCTGGAGTCCGAGCCATCCACGAGCATTCAGTACGATCTCGATGCCATCACTCGCCTTCTCCCGGGGATCACGCTCGCTGAAGTGAACAAGCTGGCGGGGGCGTGGATGACCGACAAGAACCGGGTTCTCGCGACCACCTCGCCAGACAAGGCGGGAATCGTGAATCCCGCTCCCGGAGAGCTTCTCCTCGCCTTCGACGCGGTCAAAGGGGCGAACATCGCGGCCTACTCCGAGACTTCACTTTCCGGGCAGCTCGTCGACAAGGATCCGACAGGCGGCAAGGTCGTATCAGAGCGCCAGATCAAGGAAGTCGGAATTACGGAGTGGACGCTTTCAAACGGCGTTCGCGTGCTGCTCAAACCCACCGACTTCAACGCCGATCAGATCACTTTTACATCGTATAGTCCTGGAGGCGCGTCGCTTCTCTCGGACGCATCGTTCATCGCCGCCAGTGCCGCGGATCTCATTCCGACCACCAGCGGCGTCGGCAAGTTCACCGTCATCGACCTCCAGAAATTCCTCGCCGGCAAGCAGGTCAGTGTATTCCCATCGATCGATGACCTGAGCGAAGGAGTATCGGGGAGCGCATCACAGCGCGATGTCGACACGATGCTCCAGCTCGTCTATCTCTACTTCACCCAGCCTAGGCTCGACACTTCGCTGGTCAACACATTCCTCGGGCGCTACAAGGGAGTTCTCGCCAATCGAAGCGCGAGCCCTGAGGCTGCGTTCAGCGACACCCTGCAGGTGACCCTGGCGCAGCATTCGGTGCGCGAGCAGCCGATGTCGGCCGCCACACTCGACAGAATCGATCCCGCCAAGTCGTTCGACTTCTACAAGGAGAGATTCGCCGACGCGAGCGGCTTCACGTTCGTCTTCGTCGGGAACTTCTCGATCGATTCGATGAAGCCTCTGATCGCGAAATGGCTCGGCGCGCTCCCGTCGACGGGGCGCAAGGAAACGTGGCGCGATACCGGAATTCGTCCCCCCAAGGGCGTCGTTCAACGCGTCGTCAAAAAGGGAGCGGAGCCAAAGGCGCGGACAGCTCTGATCTTCACCGGTCCGTTCGAGTACAACAGACAGAACCGCTACTACCTGAGCGCGCTCGCCGAGCTGCTCAACATCAAGCTGCGCGAAGCGTTGCGCGAGAATCTGGGTGGAACGTACGGCGTCAGCGTGAGCCCGGGTGCAGCCAGAGATCCGCTGCCGTCGTATCGGTTTACGATTGGGTTTGGGTCCGCACCCGAGCGCCTCGAAGCGCTCACAGCGGCCGCGCTCGCCCAGATAGACAGCGTGAAGCGGTTCGGAACAACGCCGGAGTATCTGAACAAGGTGAAGGAAGCGGCGTTGCGCTCCCGTGAGACTGCGATCAAGCAGAACGGCTACTGGGTGTCGCAGATCGCATCGTTCGATCAGAGCGGCTGGCCCCTGGCCGAGATTCCCGACGGTGGCAAGCTCATCTCGGCTCTTACGATCGCCGACCTGCAGCGAGCCGCCGTGAAGTATCTGCGCATCGACAATTACGTTCGCGTCTCGCTCTACCCGGAGAACTTTTCCGCGGCGGAGAACCGGTAGGCCGATCCATGGAAGACTCACTCTATTTTTCGGAGCAGCATCTCGCGGTCCGCAACATGGTCCGCGAATTCGCGCGCGGTGAAGTAGCTCCGGTCGCGGCGGAGCTCGACGCGAAGGCCGAGTTCCCCTGGGCGAACGTGAAGAAGATGGGCGAGCTCGGACTGCTGGGCATTCCGTGGCCGGAGGAGCTGGGCGGGGCAGGACTGGATCTCCTCAGCTACATGATCGTGATCAACGAGATGGCGAAGATCGATGCGTCCCATGCCATCACCATCTCCGCTCACACGACGCTGGGTACGTCACCGATCGTCAACTTCGGAACGGCGGCCCAAAAGAAGCGTTACGTGCCATTGCTCGCGACCGGAAAGGTCCTCGGCGGGTTCGGCCTGACCGAGCCCGGCGCCGGAAGCGACGCCGCCGGTACCCGATCGACCGCAGTGCGCAAAGGATCGCACTACGTCCTCAACGGCAGCAAGATCTTCATCACGCACGGCGGCGTCGGGGAGATCTTTATCGTGACGGCGGTGACCGAGCCCGGCGCGGGAACGAAGGGCATTAGCTCTTTCATCGTGACGAAGGAATCGAGCGACCTCGACAAGACCAAGGGGCTCGGCATCGGCCACGATGCTTCTCTGACTTCGATGCGCGGCTTCACGTCGGGGAAGAAAGAAGACAAGCTGGGGTGGCGCGCATCGGACACGCGGTCGCTGGTCTTCGAAGATGTCGAAGTGCCGGCAGAGAACCTGCTCGGCGAAGAGGGAGAAGGGTTCAACAACTTCATGCGGACGCTCGACTCCGGCCGTGTCGGGATCGCGGCGCTTTCGCTCGGCATCGCCGAAGGCGCGTTCGAGCAGTCGCTTCGCTATTCGACTCTACGCAAGCAGTTCGGCCAGCCGATCTCGAGCTTTCAGGGGATTCAGTTTCAGCTGGCGGACATCGCGACGGAGATCGAGGCGGGGAAGCACCTGATGTTCCACGCGGCCTGGATGGCTCAGAACAAGCAGCCGTTCAGCAAGCAGGCAGCGATCGCCAAGCTTTACTGCTCAGAGCTGGCCATGCGCACGACGATCAAGGCGATCCAGATCCATGGTGGCTACGGGTACACGAAGGAGTATCCCGTCGAGCGCATGTTCCGCGATGCAAAGATCTGCGAAATCGGCGAGGGCACTTCCGAGATTCAGCGACTCGTCATCGCCCGAAACCTCCTCAAGGAGCTGGCGGATTGACTTATTCCGAGGTTGCCAAGCGTCTGAGACTTCCACTCGGCTTCATATTCGGCATTGGCTATCTCATTTTCGCGCGAGCCACGCCGCTGACACTGGCGGTTGGCGGGGTCATCGCGCTCATCGGCGTCGTCGTTCGCGCCTGGGCCTCGGGCCACATCGCGAAGAACGAGCGGCTCGCGACCTCGGGCCCCTACGCCCACACCCGGAATCCCCTCTATTTCGGAAGCTTTCTGATCGCGGCCGGCTTCGCCGTCGCGTGGCACTGGGCGCTGCTCCTGTTGGTAGTTGCCTTCTTCGTGCTCATCTATGCGCCGACGATGCAGCGCGAGCGGGCCAACATCGCCGGAAGATTTCCGGAGGACTACGAGGCTTACGCCCTCAATGTTCCCGCCTTCGTTCCACGGCCGACACCCTGGAAGGCGACGCATCCGGACGAAGGCGATGGCTTCAGTTTCGACCTCTACATGAAGCACGGGGAATGGAAGGCAGGCCTCACCTATGTTCTCGTCATGGCCTGGCTAGTCTGGCATCAGCCAATCATGGATGTCGCGTCGAGGCTATGGCGCTAGGTGACCGCCTTTGGGATCGCGCGTCACATAGTTGGCGCGCTGCGGATTTCCGCAGGGACATCAACTGTCGCGCGTAAGTTGTTGTCGCTGTTGCGGAAACAAGCCCTTCGGCGGTAAATTGTCTCAGTGACTGTTGCTCCTCAATGCATGGGGCACCCGCGCGACTCGCGGGTCCCGGACACATGGATCGAGGGGCGCTGATGTGAAACCAAAAGGAACTCATAACGCGGCCCTGTAGCACGACCGCGCGGACTTTTTTTAAACCGTCCTCCACTTCGCTCGCCGAGTCGCCGAGAGATGGGGTGAGACGGGCAACAATGAAAAGAGAAATCCTCATAAACGCGGCTCCGCGCGAAACGCGGATCGCGATTCTGGAGGACGGGAAGCTCGTTGAGCTTCTAGCCGATCGTCCAGACAACCGACGCATGGTCGGTGACATCTATTTGGGCCGGGTTGACGCGGTACTCCCCGGAATTCAGGCCGCCTTCGTCGACATTGGTACCGAGAAGAGCGCCTTCCTCCACGCCTCCGATCTCGTCAGGGAAACCGCCGACGAGGCGGAAGACGAAGACGAGGATGAAGACGACGACGACGAGAGAGAAGAGCCGGTCGAGAAGAAGAACGGCAACGGCCACTCGAGCAACGGGCGCCGGGCGAAAGCCCCCCTGATTCAGGAAGCTCTGAAGCGGGGCCAGGAAATTCTGGTCCAGATCTCAAAGGAGCCGATCTCGACCAAAGGCCCGCGGGTTACGGCCCAGATCTCACTCGCCGGCCGATTCCTGGTCTACATTCCCGACTCATCGAAGGTTGGTGTGAGCCGGAAGATCGGATCGTCGCCCGAGCGGGCGCGACTCAAGGAACAAGTCCAGAGCATTCTTCCAGACAAGTCGGGCGGCGTAATCGTCCGGACGGTTAGCGAAGACGTGACGCCCGAGATGCTTCAGCGCGAGCTGAACAGCCTCATGTCGCAGTGGAAGAAGATCAAGAGAAAGACGCACTTCCAAAAAGCGCCATCTCTGGTCAACCGCGAGAGCGGTCTTACGCGGGGATTGGTCCGTGACATCTTCAGCGACAAGGTGGACAGCCTCGCCGTCGACTCGAAGCAGGTCTACAATGAGATCGTCGGATACCTGAAGGACATCGCGCCCGAGCTGATCGAACGAGTCAAGCTCCACGAGTCGCAGGTTCCACTCTTCGACACCGCCGGGATCGAGTCGGAGATCAGGGACATCTTCAAGCGTCGGTGCGACCTCCCTTCCGGGGGATATCTGATCATCGAGCCAACCGAGGCGCTCGTCTCGATCGACGTCAACTCGGGACGCTACACCGGCAAGAAGGATCCGGAGAAGACGGTTCTAAGAACCAACATGGAAGCGGCTCAGGAAGTCGCGCGGCAGCTCCGGCTGCGCGACGTCGGCGGGATCATTGTATCCGATTTCATCGACATGGAGACCAAGGCCAACCGGGATCGCGTGCTACAGGAGCTGAGGCAGCATCTGTCTCGCGATCGCGCGCGAACCAAGGCGTTCGGCGTAAGCGATCTTGGGCTGATCGAGATGACGCGCCAGCGGGTGCGCCAGAGCCACTATCAGTCATCGACCGAGGCATGCCCGACGTGCAGCGGGACGGGACGCGTGCTGACGCCCGAGACGATCGTGCGACGGATGGAGCGCTCGGTCAAGCGCATGGCGGTCGAGGGGCGGCGCGACAACCTGCTCGTCAAGCTGCACCCGGACGTCGCGATGTACGTTCTCGAGCAGGAGCGGGATTTGGCGCAGAAGCTTCAGAAAGCGGCCAACTTTTCCCTCGAGTTTCGAGACGATCCGTTGCTGAAACCGGATGAGTTCAAGCTTGTGGTTAAGGCACAGGGGCGCGACGTGACGCAGCAGTACGCTATAGCCTGAATCCTTTCTGCTGAACGATCCGTCAACTGCAAACTGAACGGGCGGGAGACGCCAGAGGCATAGGAGGCAGTCGATCAGTTCACAACGCTCTGACTTTACTACTGGCCTGATAGCAAACGCAGTTGCCTCGAACGCCACAGAGATAAGTCCGGGCGTAGTGAACTCGTAACTGGCATCCACGCTTCTGACGCCTCCCGCCCGTTCAGTTGCAGTTACCAGCCTCCCGCCCGTTCAGTTGCAGTTCAAAGGGTTGACCCCCTTTAAGTGGCCAACTAACTTTGAAGGCTGAACAGCACCATCTAACAGCAACATTCTCTATGACTTACGCAATCATCCGTACCGGCGGCAAACAGTTCCGCGCCGAGGCCGGAAAGACAATCAGAATTCCGACGCTGCCTGGCGACGCCGGCTCCAAGGTCACGTTTGACGACGTCATCCTCGGCTCCGACGGCGACAAGACGCACATCGGCGCACCGGGCCTCAAGGGAGCGCACGTCACGGGCGAGATCGTCAAGCACGGGCTCGACGACAAGATCGTCGTGTTCAAGGCAAAGCGCCGCAAAAACTACGCGAAAAAGCAGGGCCATCGGCAGAAGTTCACCGAGGTCCGCATCAAGGA
>DHJM01000178.1:15598-18154 GCA_002404335.1 Gemmatimonadales bacterium UBA4720 | reverse complement strand
TTCACCTTCAACAGCCTCGGCAGCGGTAACACGGTCGAACCTCCTTACGCGTTCAAGACCGACAGCCGGCTCGTCTCGTTCTTCACCAGAGCGAACCTTGGCTTCAACGAGAAATATTTCCTGACCGGCGTGCTCAGAAAGGATGGAGCGTCTGAATTCGGCGCCAATCACAAGTGGGCAACCTTTCCGGCGATCTCGGGCTCCTGGCGCCTTAGCCAGGAATCTTTTATGAAAACGGGACCGTTCAGTGAGCTGAGGCTGCGTGCCGGCTGGGGCAAGACGGGAAATCCAGCCGTACCGCCATACTCCTCTCTGATTCTGCTGGGTGCTGACGGTGGGTCGCGCTATGCGTTCGGCGACCAGCCCGTTACCGGCGTGACGCCGCAAACAAACGCCAACCCGGATCTCAAGTGGGAAGAGACGGCTCAGTCGAACATTGCCCTCGATTACGGATTCCTCAACAACCGACTGAACGGCAGTCTCGAATACTACGTCAAGAACACCCGTGACCTGCTTCTGAGGGTGCTCGTTCCGCAGCCGGCGGTGATCGGTGACCGGCTCGAGAACATCGGGAAAATTCGCAACAAGGGCGTAGAGCTTTCGATAGATGGGCAGATTTTGCAGCGGAGCGCTCTCAACTTGTCGGGAGGGTTCGTCTTCTCGCACGACAATAACGAGGTCGTCGACCTCGGCGGCCGTACCTTCATCCCGGACGCTCTTGCCAGCGGACAGGGTCAATCGAATCAGTTCACCCAGCGCATCATGCCGGGCCAGCCGATTGGCACATTCTTCGGCCCGGTCTTCCAGGGCGTGAATGCCGCGGGGCAGCAGCTGTTCAACAAGTATACCGTCACTCGCGATACGCTCGGAAATGAAACCAGCCGAGTGCTGAACGGAACGACGACCTCACCAGGAGGCGACGACTACGTGATCCTTGGCAATGCGAATCCGAAGTACACCCTGGGCCTCCATACCAACGGAACCTGGAAGGCATTCGACTTCAGCATGCTCATCAACCGGGTGGCGGGACAGAAAGTCTTCAATAACACCGCCCTCGTTTACTCCACCAAGGGCAACGCTCTCCAGGACAAGAACTTCCTGGTGGCCGCGCTCACCGATCCAACCGGAATCCACGAGCCGGCGATTTACTCCTCGCGCTGGATCGAAGATGGATCGTTCACCAGATTGGCGAACATCACCGTCGGCTACACCTTCAACCTGCCGAGACAATTCGGCGTGGCGCGAGGGACGCGCGCTTACGTGTCGGGCGACAACCTGAAGCTGTGGACGCCTTACACTGGTTATGATCCAGAAGTGTTCTCACAGCTGCCTGGCATAGCGCCGCGCGGCGTCGATTACCTCCACTATCCGCGTCCTCGCACGATTACGGGAGGTCTCCGTGTCCAATTCTAGGAAACCATTTATGCTCAAGACGATTGGAGCAGTGGGCGCCTTTGCCCTGCTGATACTCGCTCCGGCATGCACCGACCTTACCGAAGTTCCCCAGAGCGCCATCACGCCGGAAAATTTCTACCGGAACGAAGATGAAGTGGTCGGCGGACTGGCGTCGGTGTACGCGCAGCTTCGTACGACAGACGACGAGTACTACAACACCTCGGAAATCAGCACCGACGAGCTCATCGTTCCGACTCGCGGACAGGACTGGTACGACAACGGAAAGTGGCTCGACATCCACGGCCAGACATTCACTCCGACCAGCCCCGCGGGACTCGACAATATCAACTCCGCGTGGGTTAACATGTTCCAGGGCGTTGCCCGCGCAAACGTCGTGCTGGATGGCATTGCCAACACCAACTTTGCCAGCAAGGCGACGGTCACAGCGGAGCTGCGGGTGCTGCGAGCCTGGTACTATTTCCTGCTGATGGACTTGTTCGGCGGCGTTCCGATTGCCACCGATCCTTCGATCGCGGCGCGCCCGCAAGCTTCGCGCGACTCTGTTTTCAGATTTATCGAGAGCGAGCTGAAGGCTTCGAGAGCGGATCTGCCGGTAAATTGGCCCAGCAACATGAACGGCCGAATCACCCAAGGTGCGGTCGACGCGATGCTCGCCAGCCTGTATCTGAACGCGCAGGTCTTCACCGGCACCGTGTCTGCCACTGGCCTGGCACCAGGCGCGGCACGTTGGGCGGACGCGGTCACTGAGGCAAACCTCGTGATCAACTCCGGGGTCTATCAGCTTGCAACGAATACAACGGCGGGTTGCTCCACCACGGGATGCGGTTGGCGGTCGAACTTCACCGCGGACAATTACAAATCACCCGAGATAATCTTTGCCGTGAAGTACCTGAACCAGAGTGGTCTGGGACTGAACTTCCTGATGCGGGCACTGCACTACAATCAGTACGACAGTCCGGCACCATGGAACGGCTTCGCCACTCTGGCGGACACTTACGCAGCGTTTGATTCGGCCGACCAACGAAAACAGATCTTCCTCGTTGGACCGCAGGTAAACCTCGTTACCGGACTGCCGGCAAAGGATCGCCAAGGCAATCCGCTGATATTCACTCCGGACATTCCGAACGTTACCGCCGCCAC
>DHJM01000178.1:14999-15493 GCA_002404335.1 Gemmatimonadales bacterium UBA4720 | reverse complement strand
CAGATCGAAACCAATCCTCAGCTGAAACAGAACCCGGGATACTAGTTCCGGCAGCGAACTTTTCTCTTTTCATCATGGCCTGCTCTCTTCGGGGAGCAGGCCATGATGCGCAAAGGTGACCAGCATTTCATGATTTCGGCCTTGAGGCTGAGGCTTTGCTATTTCCTTCCCGCGTTCTATCTCGCCGTCGCGTGCAGGGGCAACGAACAAAAGCAGGAGATCGCCAGCGGTAGAACGGCTTCGCCGCCGGTGGATGGCCATCTCTTCACCCTGCTTCCCTCCAGTTACACCGGGGTGCACTTCGAAAACCGCATCGAAGACACCCCCGAGATGAACGTCTTCACGTACCGCAATTTTTACAATGGCGGCGGCGTTGCGGTCGGCGATCTGAATGGAGATGGCCTTCCCGAGGTCATGCTGACCTCGAACCAGCACGGCAACAAGCTCTACCTGAACAAGGGTCACTTCCAGTTTCAGGATGTGACGGACGAAGC
>DHJM01000178.1:12645-14847 GCA_002404335.1 Gemmatimonadales bacterium UBA4720 | reverse complement strand
GGACAAAAACGGAGTTCCCACCTTCAAGGAAATGGCGGCCGAGTACGGAATCGCTGATGAAGGGTACTCGACGCAGGCGACATTCTTCGACTACGACCGCGACGGGAATCTCGACCTGTTCGTCCTCAACAATTCGTACCGCCCTGCCGCCAGCTTCGGCCTCCGGAACATCCGCAACGTCCGCGACAAGCTCGGC
Source organism: Gemmatimonadales bacterium UBA4720 (assembly GCA_002404335.1). GTDB lineage: Bacteria > Gemmatimonadota > Gemmatimonadetes > Gemmatimonadales > Gemmatimonadaceae > UBA4720. Next base: position 14,651 of record DHJM01000178.1, on the reverse strand, counting down.
GGGGACAAGCTGTATCACAACGATGGCAACGGCCACTTCACCGATGTGAGTGCGAAGGCGGGAATCTTCGGCAGCGAGATCGCGTTCGGACTGGGCGTCGTCGTGAGCGACGTCAATCGCGACGGCTGGCCGGATATCTATGTCTCGAACGATTTCAACGAGCGCGATTACCTGTACATCAACAACCACGACGGAACGTTCAACGAGCAGCTCGACAGGGAGATGCCCTATCTCTCCTACTTCTCGATGGGTCTGGACATCGCGGACATCAACAACGATGGCTGGCCGGACATCTACACGACGGACATGTTGCCGGAAGACGAATACCGGCTCCGGACCACATCACGCTTCGAGGGGTGGGACACCTACCAGGCGAAGGTGAAGAACGGATTCCACTACCAGCTGATGCGAAACATGCTACAGCTGAACAACGGCGATGGAACGTTCAGCGACATTGGGCAGATGGCTGGAGTGGCCCGGACCGACTGGAGCTGGAGCGCGCTCCTCGCGGATCTCGATCTGGATGGCTTCAAGGACATCTATGTCACGAACGGCCTTGCCAAGGACGTGACGTCGCAGGATTACGTCGCCTTCCTCTCGAGCCAGCAGACGATGCGGACGGCGACCCAGGGGAAGAAAGTCGATTTCAAGCCCCTCATCGACGCGATGACCTCGACTAAGCTCGAGCACTACGCCTTCCGCAACAAGGGTGATCTGACCTTTGCGAACGAGACCGCCAGCTGGGGATTGGACAAGCCCAGCTTCGGCAACGGCGCAGTGTACGCGGACCTGGATGGCGATGGCGCGCTCGATCTCGTCGTGAACAACGTCAACGACGAAGCGTTCGTCTACCGCAACAACGCCCGCGCTCTGCTCAAGGGCAATCATTACCTGCAGGTAAAGCTCGACGGAGAAGGACACAATCGCTTCGCCATCGGCTCGAAGGTGACGCTGCAAAACGGGGAAGAGACGCTTTATCAGGAGCTCTCGCCGACCCGCGGATTCCAGTCGAGCGTCGATTACATCCTTACCTTCGGGCTCGGCAAGGCCGATTCGGTCCAGTCGGTGACGGTCGGCTGGCCCGATGGCCGGGTGAGCAGCCTGAAAGGCGTCGCCGCCAATCAGCGCATCACAATCAAGCAGTCGGAATCAACAAAGCCTGGCCTCGCGCCCCCACAGCCCGTAAAGCAGCTCGTCACCGACATCACGCAACGGACGAACTTTCCCTTTGTTCATCACGAAAACGACTACGTGGATTTCGACCGAGAGCGGTTGATGCCCAAAATGCTTTCGACCGAAGGTCCGCTGATGGCCGTTGCTGACGTCAACGGCGACGGGCTCGACGATATCTTTATCGGCGGCGCGAAAGACCAGCCCAGCGCGATCCTGATCCAGCAGGCGGACGGGAGTTTCGTCAAGAGCAACGAGGCGCTACTGGCGCAGGACGCCACGTCGGAAGATATCGGCGCGGTATTTTTCGATGCCAACAAGGACGGCAAGCCGGATCTCTATGTCGTCACGGGCGGAACAGAGTTCTCGGATCTGGCCTCCGCGCTGGAAGACCGACTATACCTGAATGATGGGAAGGGCAACTTCAGAAAGGCGGTCGGAGCGCTGCCACCACTGGCGCTGAGCGGGTCCCGCGTCGCCGCCGCGGATTTTGACGGAGATGGCGCGGTCGATCTTTTCGTCGGCGGACGGAGTGTTCCAGGACGCTACGGCATCGATCCGCAGAGCGTTCTGCTGCGAAACGATGGCCGAGGAAAGTTCACGGACGTCACCGACAAAGCAGCGCCTGGCCTCTCGCACATCGGCATGGTGACCGATGCCGTGTGGAAGGACATCGATGGCGATGGTCGGCCGGATCTGATCGTCGTGGGGGAGTGGATGCCGATTACGATCTTTCACAATGCCGGCAACGGAAAGCTCGTCAAGATGAGCGTGCCCGGGCTCGAGAAGAGCAACGGCTGGTGGAATCGCATCATTGCCGGAGATTTCACGGGGCA
>DHJM01000178.1:8974-12553 GCA_002404335.1 Gemmatimonadales bacterium UBA4720 | reverse complement strand
TCATTTCCTACTACAACGCCGGGAAGGCGTATCCACTGGCTTTGCGAGACGATCTGCTTCGCTCATTGCCGTCCCTTGGCGCCCGATACCCTACCTACAAGTCGTACGCGAACCAGACTTTGACTGACGTCTTTGCGCAGAAGGAGCTGGCCGATGCGGTGGTGAAGAACGCTTACACCTTCGCGACGGCCCTGGCGAGAAACAACGGGGATGGATCCTTCACCCTGGAGCCGCTGCCGCTCGAAGCGCAGATTGCCCCGATGTACGGGATTCTGGCGACGGACATCGATGGGGACGGGAAGCAGGACCTGCTCATGGCCGGAAACTTCGATGGCGTCAAGCCGGAGATCGGGAAGATGAGCGCCAGCTACGGCGTCTACCTCCGCGGCGACGGCAAAGGGCACTTCGCCCCGGTGAGGGCGCTCGAGAGCGGGTTCTTCGTTCCGGGACAGGCCCGCGACATTCAACGCGTCCGAACCCGAACCGGGAGCATCTACATAGTGTCTCGAAACAATGATCGCCCGCTCATTTTCCGCGCGACCGCGCCGGCGGCTGCCGAGAAGGCCCGGCGATGAGAGGTGGCGCAAAAAAGCCCCCGCGCTTGCGGGGGCTGGCGAAGACACACTGGCTAACCCAAATCCCTAGTAGGCCGTATGCTTGGTCTTGATGAGGATCACGCCGTTGGCCCCGCGCAGGCCGTAAAACGACAAACTGGCGGCATCCTTGAGCACTTCGATTGTGGCGATGTCGTGCGGATTGATTCCGACCAGCGCTCCGCCAGGCCCGGGTTGTATCGGAAGACCGTCGATCACGTAAAGGGGCTGGGTGTTGGCCGCCAGGGACGTCGAGCCGCGAATCTGGATCGCAATGCCCCCATCGGCAGTCCGGGTGATCAACGCGCCGGGAACCTTGGCGGCGAGCGTCTTCTCGATCGCATCGTTTCCGGCGCGGTCGAGGTCCTCGCCCGTTACCGTGGTGCCGGCGACAGGGGGGTTGGGAAGGAGCGCCGTGCCGATATCATCCGGGCGTGCGGCATTATTGGAGGCGCATCCGGAGAGGAGCCCGACGAACAAAGCGCAGGACAGAGCTACGCGCGGCGTTAGTGACGCCATATGACGGTGGCGCAAGGCCAAGAGAGCTGTAAATAAGATAGCTGCATTAGCTATGCCCGCTATTGTTTTCTTTGTTGTTTAGTTGCTCAATTAGCATTCCAACTCGCAAATGGCGACGCGCCGTGTTTCGCCTGACTTCGCAAACGGAGACTGAGATGAAGATGTACGTGCCCAGCTGGAACCGCGGAATGACGTTCGCAGCCTTATTGGTGACGCTCACCGCTTCTTCCGTGATTGCTCAGGACACCATCAGCGTCGCATCGCCGGACGGCAGGAATAAGGTTGGCGTCGCTGTCCACGAGGGAAAGCTTTACTACATCCTCACGAGAGACGGCGGCTCCCTCCTGCTCCCGTCGATGCTCGGATTCGAGTTCAAGGCCGCGCCGACGCTTCGCGACGGGCTCCGGATAACGGGGACGAAGCGCGCGACGCACGACGAGACCTGGACGCAGCCGTGGGGCGAGGTCGCGCGCGTACGAGACCACCACAACGAGCTGAGGGTGTCGGTGGCCGAGACGGCGGCTCCCGGACGGACCTTCGATTTCGTGGTTCGCGCCTTCAACGACGGCATCGGGTTTCGCTACGAATTTCCAGCGCAGCCCGGCCTCGGAGAATTCGTGATCATGGACGAGCTCACCCAGTTCAATCTCGCGGACGACGCGAAGGCCTGGTGGATTCCTTCAAACCGGCCGAGGCTGGACCGGTCGGAGATGCTTTACTCGTCATCGCCGGTCAGCGTGATCGACAGCATTCAGACGCCGCTCACGATGCAGACCCGCGACGGCAAGACGTTCATGGTGATCCACGAGGCGAACCTCGTCGACTACGCGCGAATGAATCTCGCGGGCCCGCGCATGGATAGCCGCCTGCTGCGGGTCGCGCTCGCGCCATGGCAGAATGGAGACAAGGTGCGCGGCCACACGCCGTTCGTGACGCCGTGGCGCACGATCCAGCTCGCCGACCGCGCCGCCGATCTGTCGCCTTCGGTGCTCGGCCTGAATCTCAATCCGCCCAGTGTTATCTCCGATGTGAGCTGGATCAAGCCGATGAAATACGTCGGCATCTGGTGGGGGATGCACATCAATACGATGACCTGGAGCTCAGGTCCCAAGCATGGCGCGACCACGGAGAATACCCGGCGCTACATCGATTTCGCCGCCGCGAACGGACTCGGAGGCGTGCTGGTGGAAGGCTGGAATGTCGGCTGGGATGGCGACTGGATCAAGAACGCGAACGCGTTCTCATTCACGCAGGCGTATCCGGATTACGATCTCCCGGGGCTTGCCAAGTACGCCCGCCAGAAGGGAGTCAGTATCATCGTCCATAACGAGACATCAGGGGGAATCGTGAACTACGAGCGGCAAATGGAAGCCGCGTTCGCGATGTACCACTCGCTCGGTCTCGACGCGATCAAGTCGGGCTACGTGACTGACACGACGCCGGAAGGAAACTCGCACCACTCGCAGTTCATGGTGCGGCACTATCGCAAGGTGCTCGAGACGGCGGCGAAGTACCACATCATGATGGATGTTCACGAGCCCATTCACGACACGGGCGAGCGTCGCACCTATCCGAACATGATGAGCAGGGAGGGAGCGCGCGGCCAGGAGTACAACGCGTGGGGTGGAGAGGGCGGGAACCCTCCCGAGCACGAAACGAATCTGTATTTCACGCGCCTCCTCGCCGGGCCGATGGACTTCACGCCGGGAATCTTCGATCTGTTGATCGAGCGCGGCACCGGACGTCCGCGCCGTCCCGAGGAATCACACCCCAGAACTACCCTCGCCAAGCAGCTGGCGCTCTACGTCGTGATCTACTCGCCGCTTCAGATGGCGGCGGATCTGCCCGAAAACTACGTCGGCAAGCCCGCTTTCCAGTTCATCCGCGACGTGGCGGTTGACTGGGAGACCAGCAAGACGATAGACGGGGCGATCGGCGACTACGTAATCGTCGCGCGCAAGGCGAAGAACAGCGGCGACTGGTTCCTGGGCGCGATCACCGACGAGCAGGGGCGGACGTTCAATGTTCCGTTGAACTTCCTTGCGCCTGGGAGAAAGTACACGGCGGAGATCTACGCCGACGGTCCGGGCGCGAACTGGGCGACGAACCCGTTGCCGGTGAGCATCTCGAAGCGGACCGTCGATTCAGGCACGAACCTGAGCGTGGTGCTCGCGCCGGGTGGTGGGCAAGCCATTCGCTTCACGCCGGCCAAGTAGCGCGTGCGTAGCTGGATTGTCGCGGCTGTGTGCGGATTGACCGCATGCAGCCGCGAGTCGCATTCACCCCCGCTGTTCGAGCTACTCAGCCCTGAAGCGACCGGGGTCACCTTCGCGAACACGCTGCCGGAGAAGGCCGACTTCAACATCCTGAACTATCTCTACTACTACAACGGCGGCGGAGTCGCGGTGGGCGACATCGATGGGGACGGCCTGCCCGATCTCTATTTCACCTCGAACCTGGGCCCCAA
>DHJM01000178.1:6484-8835 GCA_002404335.1 Gemmatimonadales bacterium UBA4720 | reverse complement strand
GTCGCCGATCCGGATGCCTGGAAGACCGGCGTTACGATGGCGGACGTCAACGGAGACGGTAAAGTCGACATCTACGTCTCGGGTGCGGACTACCTCGGGCTGCACGGACGCAACGTGCTCTACATCAACAACGGGGACGGGACCTTCACCGATCGCGCGAAAGAGTACGGGTTGGATCACGTCGGCTACAACACGCAGGCGCTGTTCTTCGACTACGACGGAGACGGCGACATCGACATGTATCTCCTGGACCACTCGACCCACGCTCAGCGGGCGATGGCGTCGCAGGCGCAGGGCAGCGCGACGAGCCCGCGCACCGGCGATCGTTTGTTCAGGAACGACGGCGGCCACTTTACCGATGTCACCGATGCGGCCGGCCTGCACGACGGGATCGACGGCTATGGCTTGGGCGTCGTGGCGAGCGACTTCAATAACGATGGGTGCCCGGACATCTACGTTACCAACGATTTTCAGGGCAACGACTACCTGTACATCAACAACTGCAATGGGACGTTCACTGAATCGATAGCGAAAGCGACGGGCCACACCAGCCGATTCTCGATGGGCGTCGATGCCGCCGATTTCAACAACGATGGGCGCACCGACATCATCTCGCTCGACATGCAGCCCGAGCGCGAGGACATCCTCAAGACGTCTGCGAACGCCGAGAGCTTCAACATCTACAACCTGAGGCTGGAGGCGGGCTACCAACCGCAGTACGCGCGCAACGCACTGCAGCTCAATCGCGGCAAGGGCAGGTTCAGCGAGATCGGTTACCTGTCCGGTGTTTTCGCTACCGACTGGAGCTGGTCGGCGCTCTTCGCCGACCTCGACAACGATGGTAAAAAGGATTTGTTCGTCACTAACGGAATCTTCCGCCGGCCGAACGACATGGACTACATCAGCTTCGTCGGCAACGAAGCAGTGCAGGCTACGCTGCACGACACCATCACCAACGCAAATCTGGGCCTGCTGCAGAAGATGCCACAAATACCACTCGTCAAATACGCGTTTCGGAACGATGGCAATCTCAAATTCACGAACATGGCCGAAGCGTGGGGTCTGGCGCAGCCCGGTTTTTCGAACGGCGCCGCGTACGTGGATTTGAACAACAGCGGCAACCTCGATCTGGTGGTGAACAACATCAACGCGCCGGCGTCGATCTACCGAAGTCACGCGCGCGAGATCAACAGGAATCACTACCTGACTGTGCAGCTCCGTGGCTCGGGGGCCAACACGGCGGGGATCGGGGCGCGGGTGGAGATCACACAGAAGGGTGAGAAGCAGGTGGTGGAGCAGATGCCGACCCGCGGTTTTCTCTCGTCAGTCGACCCGCGTCTCCATTTCGGACTCGGCTCGTCCAGCAGGATCGACACTCTCACGGTCATCTGGCCGAATCATCGCTTTCAGACGCTCACGAACGTGCAGGGCGATACGATCCTGACGCTCGTCCAGAAGGACGCGTCGCAGATGTATCAGTATAGCGCCCCCGCATCTGCTCCACCGATGTTCGCCGACGTTACCGCGAAAACTGGTGTCGACTTCAAGCACGAGGAAGACACGTTCTACGATTACAGTCGCGAGCCCCTGATGCCGCACCTGTTGTCGACCGAAGGACCGCGGTTGGCGGTCGCGGACGTCAACGGCGATGGGCTGGACGATTTTTACGTGGGCGGAGCGAAGTGGCAGCCGGGCAAGCTTTTCATCCAGCAGCACGACGGAACCTTCCGCGCCAGCGCTCAGCCCGCATTCGAGGCTGACAGTTTATCGGAAGACATCGGCGCCAGCTTCTTCGACGCCAACGGAGACGGGCGTCAGGACCTGCTCGTCGTGAGCGGCGGCAACGAGTTCTGGGGCGAGCAGGATGCCCTCCGGCCGCGCCTCTATCTCAACGACGGCCATGGAAACTTTAAGCGCGCCCGCGATGCGCTTCCGAACATCTTCGAGAATGGGTCCTGTGTGGCCGTCGGTGATTTCAACGGCGACGGGCGACCCGATCTTTTTATCGGGAGCCGAGTGGTGTCGAAGAGTTACGGGATGATTCCCAGGAGTCATCTGCTGGAGAACGACGGCACCGGGCGCTTCACCGATGTGACCCTCGAGAAGGCGCCGGCGCTGTCAGAGGCGGGAATGGTGTCGTCGGCGACCTGGATCGACTACGACCATGATGGGAAACTCGATCTTGTCGTCGTGGGCGAGTGGATGCCGGTACGCGTCTTCCACCAGGAGAATGGAAAGCTCGTCGATCGAACGAAGGAGGCGGGACTCTCCGGGACCAATGGCTGGTGGAACAGCGTCGAGGCAGTCGATCTGCGCGGCAACGGTCGTCGGGATCTCGTGCTCGGCAATCT
>DHJM01000178.1:5306-6473 GCA_002404335.1 Gemmatimonadales bacterium UBA4720 | reverse complement strand
GACGGTGATGGCAAAACAGATCTGCTCGTCGGCGGCAATTTCTACGGGGTGATACCGGTGCTCGGCCGCTACGACGCCAGTTACGGACTGCTGCTGCGCGGCGACGGAAAGGGCGGCTTCACCGCGGTAGACATGGCGGAGAGCAACCTCGTGATCGACGGGCAGGTGCGGGACATGAAGATGCTGCGGGGACCGAAGGGCGAGAGACTGATTGTCGTTGCGCGCAATAACGACAAGGTGATGGTGCTGCGTCAGACTACTCGTAGGTGATGGGCTTTTAACCGATTTTCGCCCACGGACGGTGCTCGTGCGGCCAGGCGAATCGCTCGGGATGAAAGAGATGCGCGAGCAGCTCTACGCCCTCCGCCACGCGCGGGCCCGGACGCGCGAAATACGCGTTGGCATCCACGGCATAAACTTCGGCCTCGGTGATTCGGGGGAGACGATTCGCGACCGCGATAGCCTCCTGCAAGCCGTAGCCGCAGGGCGCCACGATGAGCATCTCCGGCTCTGACGCGGCCACATCGTCCCAGGTGATTCGCTGCGAATCGGCGCCCGGTTGTCCGAGCGGATCTTCGCCTCCCGCCGCCGAGACCATTTCCGGGACCCAGTGTCCTCCGCAGAAGAGGGGCTCCGTCCACTCGAGGAAAATGACAGGGCGGGGCATTACCCCTCTGAGAGCTGCGACGACTCTGTCGATGCGGGCGCGACTTTCCTCAACAAGCTGCTGGGCGGCTTCGCTTCTGCCCGTGACCTCACCAATCGCGAGAATGTTCTCCGTGATCTCCGCGAGGTTGCGGGGCGTGAGTGAAAGCACCTGAGGTTGATGCGACAACTCACTCAGCGCTCTTCCCAGCTCGTTGCCCGACGGCGCGCACACCTGACACAGATCCTGGGTGAAGACGATGTCAGGCCGAAGCTCGTCCAGCAGGACCTCATCGACCTGGTAGAGGCTTTCGCCCGTCGCGAGATGCGCGGAGACAGCGCGATCTATGTCCTGCTGAGACATGCCCTCGAGGGGAAGAGCGGGCTTGCTGACGACAGGCAGCGATCGCACCTGCGGCGGATAGTCGCACTCGTGGGAGCGCCCGACGAGGTCCGCGCCGGCGCCGAGGGCGTAGGCGATTTCGGTGGCGGCGGGGAGGAACGAGACGATCCGGGGCATGC
>DHJM01000178.1:2414-5270 GCA_002404335.1 Gemmatimonadales bacterium UBA4720 | reverse complement strand
CGCGTTGATCGACCGGAATCAGGTCGCAGTAGGCGAAGCGCTCGTCCCGCAGTACCGTCTCGCCGACGGTGTACTCCACCGGGCCATCGTAGCCGGGGCCGTCGGAGACGAACGTGTGAAACTCGCCGCGTTCGCCGCAGGGATCAACCGTAGGCGGAAGGTCTGCGAGGAGCGAGTCGTCGAACACCCGATCAGCGAATGAACCGTCCAGCTGCGTGGTGTCTACGCACACGAGACGCGCCACGAATCCGTCATTGATGAACCTTCGCGCAAGCTGGGTGGTGTCGTTCCCCCAAATGGGAAACACCGGCTCGAATCCGGTCGGAGCGAGGAGTCTTTCGCGATAGGCGCGGACGTCGGCCAGAAAGAGATCACCGAACGCGATTGCGGTGACGCCCGGCAGCTCGCGCCGCACGCGCTCGAGCGCGGAGATGAACGCGGCCTCATACGCTTCGTTCGTGGTGACCGGGTCGAGCTCGATCGTGAAGAGGGGTAGTCGCAGCCGCTCCGCCTGGCGCTCCAGCAGCGATCTCCGCACTCCGTGCACGCTGATCCGCTCGTACTCGCGGGTGACGCTGGTCAGAAGTCCGGCGACCTCGATATTCGGATCAGCCCGGAGAACCTGCAGCGCGAGCGCGCTGTCCTTGCCGCCGCTCCAGCTCAGAAGCACCCGCTTTCGCATCATCCAAATCGATGCTTGGCGACTCCGATCGAGCCGGTCAACAACACCATTCCGGTATTGGTGAGGATCACCGGCCAATCCTTGATCACGATCCCGTAGACGATCCAGAGCGAGCTCGCCGTAACGAGCAGGGCGAACATCCCGAATGAGAGATCACGGGTGTGGTGAGTCTTCCAGGTTCGGATGACCTGCGGGATGAACGACACCACAGTGAGAGTGCCGGCGAGGTAACCTAGGTAATGGATCATCGTAGAGGAGGTCGAGGAAACTGCAAACTGCAACTGAACGAGAGGGGAGCTGGAAGCTTTGAGGCTGAAAGCCATAAGCAGCACGACGCCGGGACGTTACCGGCGCGGCCGGGGCAAAAGCAACTGCTCGTACCATCGCGCCACCTCGTAACGTCCCGACGTTCGAAGCTTTTTGATAGCCATAAGCTTACAAGCTTTCAGCTCCCTTCTCGTTCAGTTGCAGCTCTGTCTCACGCAGCAGGCTCCACAGCTAATCCGGAACCATCACGAATCGTCAGCCAGTCCGTCCGCACCCGGTCCCACTCCTGAATCAGCAGACCCTGCTCCTCGAACACCAGTCGGATCTGGGACGGGTCGTAACCGCAGATCTCTTCCAGGATCGGAATCAGGACGCTCAGGGCGTCGTCGCTGATCACCGTGCGCCGCGCGATCTGCGCGATGTGCCGCGCTTCAGACGCCGCGATCGTCAGGCCATCGCCGCGATTGACGTGAAGCATCACGTGAATGTCGGAGCTTCCGTCGCCGACGTAAACGACGCGATCGCTGGGAACGCCGAGGCGCACCCGCAGCGAATCGACCGCGGCGACCTTGCCGTAACCCGCGGGGACCTGAATGATCGATTCCACCTCACCGGTTTCGGCGCTGAAGCCGAAGTGCGCGCCGATGATGTGATCGGGGGGCACGAGCCCCTGGAGCGCCGAGTGGACGACCAGCCACGGAGCGGCGGACACGACATAGAAATCGAACCTGAAGCCCTCGATCCCGTCCTTCAGAAACTCGGCGAGCAGCGCGATGTTGCGCTTGAGCCGGATCTGACGGCCCACCTCGACGAGGTCGTCCTCCCGCACGCGGCGAAAATCCGGATCGTGCCGCAGCAGATACGTGAGCTCCGCGCCAGACTGCACCAGGTTGAGGCGCGATAGGTTGGCGACTTTCTCCTGAAAATCAGGAATGCCGAGCATCTCGGCCAGGACGAGCCCGGAATCGTTGAAGCTCAGGGTCTGATCGAAGTCGCTCACCAGCAGGTAATACTTCCTCATCTATCCTCCATTCAGGGCGGCGGGTTTCTGACGGTCGTCAGATTCACGCTCACCGATGATCAATAATGAAAACGCCCCCGCATCGATCCAGGACGCGGGGGCGAATCTTGGCAAGTACCAGATGTGTTAACCCCGTCGCCGTCGCGCTCCACGCTTCCCGTCGCCGCAATTCATTGCGGCGCCGAGCATCTTATTCGTGAAGCGGTGAGCGATGAGGATCATTTTGCGATCGTTGATTTTGATTGAGCGCTTGATCACGCTCTTGATTGCAACCTATCGGCGCACGGGAAACGTGTCAACCAATAGACGATTCCTGTGGCGAATTAGTGACTTATGGCTTGTCTCAGCTTCGTAACGACGAAGAAGTTTCACCCGCGAGCCGCCACGAAGAACCCTGAGACCCCTAAGGTTTGGCAGAGATGGCGCGGCCATCGCCGCCGAACAGGTGCACGCGAGCTGCTGGAACCCGCGCCGTGATGTCGGCTCCGACCTCCGGCAGTGAATCGCTCGCCACGGACGCCATCAACCGGTGCGGGCCAACCTGAAAATGAACATGGCTGGTTCCACCGAGCCGCTCGACCAGCACGACGCGCCCGGCCAACGTGTCGCCGTCAGCGGGTCCGTGTGCCGGCTGCTGAGCGATCAAGTCCATTCGCAGGTCCTCCGGCCGGATCCCTAGCGTTATCGGCTCGCTCGATTCAAAGATGGCTGTTCCAGCTCTCATCTTCAAACGCGCGCCTTCAGCGCTGAAGTACATTCGACCGCCATCTGCCGCGAGTGTTCCCTCGAGAAAGTTCATTGCCGGCGTGCCAATGAATCCCGCGACGAAGCGATTGACCGGACTTCGGTAGAGCTCGATCGGCCGGCCGATCTGCTGGATGCGTCC
>DHJM01000178.1:450-2213 GCA_002404335.1 Gemmatimonadales bacterium UBA4720 | reverse complement strand
TCGTGGCGGGGAATCTTTCTGAGGCGAAGTCCGAGCGACAGGTTGTCGCGCACGGTCATGTGAGGGTACAGCCCGTAGTCCTGGAACACCATCGCGACGTCGCGGTCACGCGGAGCCAGGTCTGTCACATCGCGGTCGTCGATACGGATCCTACCCGAGGTAACGGTCTCCAGGCCGGCGAGCATCCGCAGGATCGTCGACTTCCCGGATCCAGATCCGCCGACCAGCACGAGCAGCTCGCCGTCCGCTACTTGTAAATCGAAATCCTCGATCACCGTGGCGTCGCCGAAGCGTTTGGTGACGTGCTCGAACGTGACTGATGGCATCGTTAGCCCTTGATCCCGGAGCCGGCCATGCTCTCGATAAAGTTCCGCTGCAGGAATGCGTAAGCGACAACCACCGGCACTACCAGTACCATCGCCGAGGCAAGCGAGACGCCGACCGAGCCCGCGCCGCCACCGAGCGCGAAAACCGTCAGCAGCTGCGGAAGCGTCATCAGGTTCTGCTCGCGCACCACGAGCAGCGGCCAGAGCACCTCGTTCCACGCACCCATGAAGGTGAATATCGCAACGATCGACAGCACAGGCTTGGAAAGCGGCCAGAAAATGGTGAAGAGAATGCGCGGCTCACTCATTCCGTCCATGCGGGCGGAATCGATGAGCGACTGCGGTATCTGCAGAAAGAATTGCCGCAGCATCAGAATCGCTGTGGCATTGAACAGGTACGGAACGATGAGGGCAGCGTAGGTGTCGACCCATCCGAGCTGCACGATCAATGTGTACAGCGGAATCAGCGTCAGCTGGCCGGGCACCATCAGCACCGCGATCGTCGCGGCGTTGAGTGCGGGCCGGCCCCGGAAGTTGAGTCGCGCCATCGCGTACGCCGTCATCGAGCCGAACACCAGCACCGCAAGCGTGATCGTGGTTGCCACGAACGTGCTGTTCACGAGCGCGCGCCCGAATGGAGCACGTGCCCACATGGTGCGGTAGTTGTCGAGGGTGAAGTCGTGCGGAATCAGCGCCAGTGAGCCAACTTCGACGGGCGGCTTGAAGGTGCTCGACGCCATCCAGAGGAACGGGTAAATGAAAGTAACAGCCGCGATGCTTAGGGATGTATAGAGAACAAGTCGCCGGAGCTGCTTCATAGGGCTTCAGCCTTCCCAATCAAGCGACGCTGAGCAAAGACGACGATGCCGATGATCAGCGCCAGCGCGACACCGATCGTCGCCGCATAGCCCATCTTCTGGTACGCGAAGGCGTTGTTGTACAAGTAGAGCACCACGGAGTACGTGCGCCTGAGCGGGCCCCCTCCAGTCATCACGTACGGCTCGATGAAGAGCTGGAAGCCGTTTATGGTAGAGAGCGTGACGACGAGAATCGTCTGCGGCAGCAGCGACGGCAGGGTCAGGTACCGAAACCGCTGCCACGCGGACGCGCCTTCGATCTCGATCGCTTCCTGGCAGCTGCGCGGGATGTACTGGAGCCCCGCGAGGTAGATGATCACGTAGAAGCCGACGTTCTTCCAGGTGACCATCACCGCGATCGCGGGCATGGCGGTTCGTGGATCGGTGAGCCAGGGAACCGGCGACAGTCCGATCTTCAGCAGTAACCGGTTGATCAGTCCGACATCGGTGGCGTAGAGCTGGCTCCAGAGAATCGCGACGACGGCGCCCGAGATTACGACCGGGAGAAAGAAGGCGGCCCGCCAGAAGGAACGACCAACGAGCTGCCGATTGAGGGTGAGCGCAAGCGCGAGCGCCGTGA
>DHJM01000178.1:0-387 GCA_002404335.1 Gemmatimonadales bacterium UBA4720 | reverse complement strand
ACGAGCAGCCGAATATTGTCGGCACCAGCGAACGTCGGCGCCGTGACGAGATCCCACTGCAGGAAGACGAGGACGAGTGCGAACGCGATCGGGTACACGGCGAATACGAGCAGAAACGCCGCATACGGCCCCGCCATCAGCGAAGCAGTCTTCTGCTCAGCGCGCATTCACAATATTCGTTGCCTCGCGGGCGGCCTTCGCCAACGCATCCTTCACCGAAGTGGTCTGGTAGATCGCGGACTCCTCGTAGGCTTCCGAAAGAAGATCGAAAATCTCGACCACGTCAGGATCGAGGTCCAGGTCGCGCGATCGCTCGACGTAGTTGGCGTAGGTCGAGAGCGTCGGCCACTTCGCGAGAGAAGCCGTGAATCGCGGATCGGTCGCGAG
>DHJM01000149.1:6495-12894 GCA_002404335.1 Gemmatimonadales bacterium UBA4720 | reverse complement strand
GGTCCTTCCTCCCCGGGGGGCGGGCGCCCCCCCCCACCCCGCGCCCGGGGGGCCCGCCGCCCGCGGCCTCGCGGGGGGGGGGGAGCCACTCGTCGCCCTGCTTTCCTTCAGCACCCTCGGCAGCGCCAAGGGGGCAAGCGTCGACCTCGTGCGTGATGCCCTCCGCATAATCAGGGCACGCGCGCCCGATCTCGCGGTGGACGGAGAATTGCAAGGTGATGCGGCGCTGGCTCCCGCGGTTGCCGCCCGGAAATCACCGTCCAGTCCGGTCGCGGGAAGAGCCAATGTGCTGGTGTTTCCGTCGCTGGATGCGGGGAACATCGCCTACAAGTTGGTGCAGCGAGTTGGCGGTGCGCAGGCAGTGGGGCCGATCCTTCAGGGTTTCGCACGTCCTGTCTCCGATCTCTCGCGCGGGGCCGAGCGGGAGGACATTATTAACGTGGCCGCAATTGTAGCGCTACAATCGGCCGGGCGCGACGAGCAGCACGCGCCTTGAGCGAGCAGAACCACACTGGAGATTACTGAATGAGTTTCTCGATCAAGAAACAGGGAGAGGTCGTCGTGGTGGATGTCGAAGGTCAGCTGATTGTGGGGAATCGTCAGGAGCTGAAGCAGAAGGTCCTCGACGAGCTCGAGAAGGGCGAGAAAAAATTCCTGATCGACTTCAGCCAGACCGGCTACATCGACAGCTCCGGTCTTGGCGTGCTCGTCTCGTTGTCAAAGAAGATTCGGGAGCAAGGGGGCGAGCTGCGTCTGGCCAATCTCAATGACGACCTCCAGACACTCTTCGAGCTCACGAAGCTCGACACCCTGTTCCAGATCTCCGATACCCGGGAGCGCGCGCTAGAGAGCTTCTAATGGGGGAACCCCGGGTCGCCTTCGATCTACAGATACCCAGCGAGGTCGAATACATAGAAGGCGTAGTGGAGCTCGCGCGGCAACGCTGTCGCGAGCTCAAGATTTCACCCGCCAAATGCTCTCTCAACATCCCGGTGGCGCTGTCCGAAGCGCTCTCGAACGCCATCCTGCGTGGGAACGAAGCCACCGGTGGCAGGCAGGTTCGGGTCAGGGCGATCATCAGCGACACGGATCTCGTCTTCGAAGTCGTGGATGACGGACCGGGATTCGACGTCGACGAGTGCACGCGCGACTGCACCACCGAGGAAAACCTTACCAAAGAGGAAGGCCGCGGACTGTTCCTGATGCGGCAGCTGATGGACCGTGTCGAGAGCTTCCGGGACAAAGGCAACGTCGTTCGCCTGACGTTGCACCGGAAGTGAAAGAGCTCGAGGCGGTCCTCATTGCGTTTCGCGAAGGGACGCACTGTGAGGCCGCCGTGTGGGGCACCGCCGACGGACGCTCGAGCCCGACTGTCATCGCCCGCTCCAGTCCCAAGGTGCAGATGCCGGACGTCCTGCCGGACGAGCCCGGTCAATCCATTCCGACGAATTTCGGAACGCAGATCGTAACGCGCGTTCCATCCGTGAAAAAAATCTGGCTGACGGTCGGGCCGTGCGATCCATCGTTCTCGCCGGAGGACCGCCACATCAAGCTGCTGATGCCGGTGGTGACGCAGTTCACGCAGGCCGCGCTCGAAGTCGAGCACGCCGCGACCGAGCTCGCCGAACGGTACGAGGAAATCAATCTCCTCTATACCATCGGGGAGATTCTCGGCCGAACCGTCACCCTCGAAGACGCGGCGGCGACGATCCTGACGGAGATCTCGGAGACCGTGGGCGCGCGCGTCGCGTCGATCCTCGTCCACGACGCCCGGACGAATACGCTGCAGGCCGTCGCCGCGCTCGGAGTTCCAAAGGAAGAAATTCCGCCGATCAGCGCCGACGACCCGGTGAGCGTCTCGGCCCGCGTGTTCCGCACGCAGCACCCGCTGATCGTCGTCGGGAAGGGCGTCACCTTCGGGACGGAGTCGCCCTACGGCCGCGGCGAGATGCTCTCCGTGCCGATCATGTGGACGACCCCAACCGGTGGTCAACCTCTCGGCGTCGTGAATCTGGCCGACCGGCGGTCGAGGCAGCCCTTCACCGCCGGCGATCAGAAGCTCGTGACCGCGATCGCCACCCAGATCGGAACGGCGATTCAGAACGCGCGTCTGGTCAGTGCCTCGCTCGATCGGCAGCGCTTGCTCCAGGAAATGAGTCTCGCGCACGACCTGCAGATGAAGCTGCTGCCTTCGACCGATGGAGTCTCGCCGGAGGCGGAAGTGACCGCCCGCGTCGTGCCTGCCGAGAGCGTAGGCGGCGACTTCTACCAGCTGTTCAAGCTCCGCGACAAGGCCACCGGCGTGATGATCGGCGATGTGTCAGGCCACGGGTATCGCGCCGCTCTGATCATGGCCCTCGCCATGAGTGCCTCGGCCATCCACGCGCAGAACTTCGTAAATCCTGGTGAGATGCTCGGCGCCCTGGTGCACTCGTTGCGCGAAGAGCTCGAGACCACGGAGATGTTCATCTCGATGTTCTACGGCGTCGTCGATCCGGAGAAGGGAAGGCTCACCTACGCCAACACCGGTCATCCGCACGCGTTCGTCATCAGCGAGGAGGGAACGTCCACTCGCTTGTCGGCCGTGAATCCGCCGCTCGGCATGCTCGACGAAGTTCCGAACACGGCCTCGCTCAGCTGGGTCGGCAAGAAGGATCTGCTCGTTCTCTTCACCGACGGAATCAGCGATGCCCGAAACTCCCGCGACGAGCGCCTCGGCGAGGAGCGCGTGCTCGAGCTGATCAAGGAGAACCGCGAGAACACTACGAAGGTGATCGTGGACAGAGTCTTCAAAATGCTGGAGGTCCACACCCGGGCGGTGCCGTTGCGGGACGACCTTACGCTCGTGGTGGTCAGGAGCTGAGCGTGCCGCGCGCGCGCGGCGGGCGTGGCCGGCATCCGCCGGCGCTCAAGAAATTCGGGCAGCACTTTCTTTCCGACGAGAAGATTCTCACCGCGATCGTCGATGCGCTCGCGCCCACGCCTGCTGATACAGTCGTAGAGATAGGGCCCGGCCGCGGATCGCTTACCAACATCCTCGCTGAGCGAAGCGGAAGACTGATCGCGGTGGAGATCGATCGCGCATTGGCGAAGGAGCTGCGCGACAAGTACAGCGGCCGGCCGAATGTGGAGATCGTGGAGGGAGATTTTCTCGAAGCCGATCTGCACGGAGCCGCGGGAGATGATTTCCTGCTCATTGGCAACGTTCCGTACAACATCACGACCCCGATTGTGTTCAGGTCGCTGGAGCCGCCGATTCCGAGGCGCTCTGTTTTTCTCGTTCAGCTGGAGGTGGCCGAGAGAATGGCGGCGCGCGAGGACACGGAGAGTTACGGAGCGCTGTCTGTCAATGTCGCGGTCGTCGCGAATGTTGAGATCATGCTGACCGTTCCACCTGGTGCGTTTCGTCCGCCGCCCAAGGTTGATTCTGCGGTCATCAGGTTGACTCCGCGCGCAAAGCCGCTTATCGCGATCGAGTCGTTAGCACCTTTTCGAACATTTGTACAAGCGGCGTTCAGCCTCAGGAGAAAGCAGATGCAGCGGGTGCTGCGGACAACACGCGGACTATCGGTCGAAGAGGCGCCCGAGGTGCTGAGGCGCGCGGGAATAGAGGCCTCGGCCAGGCCAGAGGTGGTTAGCCCTGCGCAATTCGTGCGATTGTTCCAGTTACTCTCCACGGTTGCTTAGCGCAAACGACAGCCCTTCCAGCTCCATCGCCATGTTGACGTTCCTGACAGTTACATCCGAGGGAACTGACAACTGCACGGGCGCAAAATTCAGAATGGCCTTGATCCCCGCGCGCACGACCTGCTTCACCACGGCCGGCGTGTTCTCCGCAGGAGTCGCCACCACCGCGATGTCGAAATCCTGCTTCGTCGCGTCCTTCTCGAGCTCGGATATCGGTCTGACGGTTAGGTTCTCCCATCGCTTTCCGATCTTCGCCTCGTCGCTGTCGTAAACAGCGGTGACGTTGAATCCGCGCTCGGCGAACCCGCGGTAGCGGGCGAGGGCGGCGCCGATCTTTCCGGCGCCGATGATGCACACGCGCCATTGCTTTCCGAGGCCGAGGATCTCGCGCAGCTTTCCGGAAAGCTCGGGCACGGAGTAGCCGAGGCCCCGCTTGCCGAAGGAGCCGAAGAGCGAGAGATCCTTTCGCACCTGAGCGGACGTCGTCCCGCCGAGCCGCGCGAGCTCGTCGCTCGAGATGGTCTTGAGACCCTGGCGGTCGATCCCTTCGAGGAAGCTCAGGTAAAGGGAAAGTCGCCTGACTGTGGATTCAGCTATCCGCTTCAATTTGGCGCTTGTGAATTAGTTCACAAACTAATCGGAATGGCCGGGTAGGGGCAAGAAAGACCACTGCAACTGAACGTGATCCGAGATCTGAGAAGCGTAGATACCAGGGCTTAGGAACCACGCTACGACATATCTGGGTGGCGTTATGGTACAGGCGGTGGGTAAAGATAGGAGGTGCGCACGATAGGGTCAGCGCGCGGTGACTACCCACTGAGATCTATGCCTTCTGAGATCTCGGATCCCGTTCAGTTGCGGTTGGCAGTTCTTCAGTTGCGGTTGGCAGTTCTATCGAAGGTTATCTTCTACGGATGCCAGTTCACGTCACCTCCGAAATCGGTGCGCTCCGCACCGTTCTGGTCCATAGCCCCGGCAACGAGCTGCTCGCCGTAACACCCAGCACCAGAGCGGACTTCCTGTACGACGACATCGTCGACGCCGATCTCGCCAAGCGCGAGCACCGGCGCTTCGTTCAGGTGCTCGAGCGCTTCTGCGAGGTGCTGCACGTGCGCGATCTGCTCACCGACGTGCTCGAGGATCCGGAAGTCCGTGAGCTGATCATTCGTGAGACCCTCGATGTGGTTCCGCTCGAGCCACTCGCTGCGGATCTCCGCGGGCTGCCACCCGCGGCTGTGGTGAACCTCCTCATCGAGGGAAAGGAAGAGGAGCCAGGACCGCTGTCGCGCACGCTCAATGAATCCAGCTACTCGCTCCCGCCGCTCCCCAATCTGTTTTTCACACGCGATTCCGCGATGGCGATCAATCAGAACATGATGATCGGCTCGATGCGCTTTCACGCGCGGTGGACGGAGGAGCTGATCATGAAGGCGCTGTTCACGTCTCACCCAAAGCTCAGTAACAAGGGGATCGTCTACGATGGGTCGGTCGAGCGTCGTCTCAACCACACCCTCGAGGGCGGGGACGTGCATCCGCTTCGCGAAGACGTGCTGCTCATCGGCTTCAGCGAAAGATCCAGCCCCGCGGGAATCGACAGCCTCGCTACGATCCTGTTCGAGCAGACCGAGGTCACCAACCTCATCGTCGTCGTGATGCCGCAGGAGGCGACCGCCATTCATCTCGACATGATCTTCACGCACGTCGATCGGGAGCTGTGCGTGATTTATCCGCCCCACTTCATTGGACCGTACCGCCTGCCGATACTTCTGTGGCAGAAGGGCGACAGCCACATGAAGCAACAGCCGGATCTCTTCGCTGCCTTGAAGCACTGCGGGCTGCCGATGGAGCCCATTCTTTGCGGAGGATCGAAGAGGATCGTCCAGGAACGTGAGCAGTGGGCGTCCGGTTGCAACAACACGACCCTGCGGCCCGGAGTAATCACGTCATATGCGCGAAACGAGACGACATTGAGAGAGCTGGAAAAAACTGGCTTCAAGATGATTTCCGCGTCCGACTTCCTGTCGAGCGATGCCGATATTCCGCCGAACCAGCGCGCCGTCATTACGTTCGAAGGTGGCGAGCTGGTCCGCGGTGGCGGCGGCCCGCATTGCATGACGTGCCCAATCACCCGAGACGATCCGTGGATCTGACGCGCGGAGTTTACTCCGAGCCCGAAGACACTCTGCTCACGACGCGCGCGCTCGACTATCTCTCGCGCGGTCCGGCCGACGTGGTTGACCTGATCGGGCACGTCTGCAGCCTTCCCGGCGCTCCACGAATTGTCGCCGAGCACATGGCGCACGCAATGTTCGCGGGGCGGCCGCAGTTCGTGCACAACGCGGACGGACGATGGATGCTGGCCGATCTGACGGTGAATCCTTACGCCGTCACTCGAGAACGCCCCCGCTCGTACGGTCATTCAGCGGACGAGTCACTCGCCGGGCTGTCCTACGTGGTCGTGGACACCGAGACTACAGGCGGCCGGTCCCTACTGGGCGATCGCATCACTGAGTTCGCCGCGGTAATCGTCAAGGGCGGCGAGATCGTCGAGCTCTACGAAACGCTCGTCAATCCGCAGCGCTCGATTCCGCCCTTCGTCACACAGCTGACGAACATCACCTGGGACATGGTGAAGAACGCGCCCACCTTCGATCGCATCGCGCCCGACGTGTTGCGCGTGCTCGAGGGAAACGTGTTCGTCGCGCACAACGC
>DHJM01000149.1:2030-6365 GCA_002404335.1 Gemmatimonadales bacterium UBA4720 | reverse complement strand
GTGGCCCGATACTACGGTGTAGAGATCCGGAACCGCCATCGCGCCGCCGGCGATGCGCTCGCGACCGCGAAGTGTCTGCTGCGCATGATGTCCGATCTGGCCGATCGCGGCTGCGGTACCTGGGGTGAGCTCCAGACGCTACTCAGGGCTCCAGCAATGCGCCGCAAAAAGCGCAGACCGTCCGGGTTGCCCACTCCAGTAACACGCGACACGACGGCGTGACCGCGCCCACTCCGCTCGTAGAGCGCCGCAAGATCGGCGGCTTCACTGTTCACGCGATCCAGGCCGGCGGTCAGAGGCTCGACGGCGGCGCAATGTTCGGCGTCGTTCCGAAGCCGCTCTGGGAAAGGCGCATCCCGGCTGACGAACGGAACAGAATCCAGCTCGGCATGCGCTGCCTGCTCATCGAGCATCCGTCGGGCCTCATCCTCATCGACACCGGCGCTGGCAACAAGGAGAACGAGAAGTTCAAGGACATCTACGGTCTCGAGAATGAAGGCGCGGATGGCGGGACCATGCTCGAGGACGGTCTGAAGGAGATCGGGGTCGCGCCCGCGGACATCGCGATCGTGATCAACACGCACCTCCACTTCGACCACGCCGGTGGCAACACGCGCAATCGTCCGGACGGATCACTGGAGGTCAGCTTTCCGAACGCGACGTACATCGTAAGGCGAGGCGAGTACGAGTACGCAATGAATTCGAACGAGCGGACGGCGGCCAGCTACTTCGAGCGGAACTGGGTACCGCTTGACCAGGCGGACAAGATCGAGTGGGTGTCGCGCGAAAAGGAAATCGTGAAGGGGGTTCGTGTGATTCCCACGCCGGGCCACACTCCCTTCCACCAGAGCGTGCTCATCGAGTCATCCGGGGACCGCGCGTTCTACCTCGGCGATATCGTTCCGACGCACGCGCACCTGCCGCTGCCGTGGATCATGGGCTACGACGTCGAGCCTCTGGTCACTCTCGAGACCAAGCGAAGGATCCTTAAGCAAGCGGTCGACGAGAACTGGCTCGTGATTTTTGAGCACGACGCGACCGTTGCGTGGGGGCGGGTTGAGCATGACGGCAAAGCCTACCGTCTAAAGGACGGCGTGGCGTAGAACTGTAACTGCAACTGCAAACTGCAAAACTGCAAAGAACGGGGTGGGAGGTGTCAGAGAGGCGTAGGTGCCAGGGTTCAGTTCACTACGCCCGGACTTCTCTACCGGTGATCAGGGCACAAGCAACTGCCTGTGCCTCGAATGCCACAGAGGAAGGTCCGGGCGTCGTGACCCGATACCTGGCACCTACGCCTCTCTGACACCTCCCACCCCGTTCAGTTGCGGTTGATATTCAGCCGGAGTTGATCCCGTTGCCAGTGATCAATTAAGAGGCTGGTACAGCTCGATCCGATTGCCTTCGGGGTCCTTGATCCAAGCGAACCGGCCGTAGTCGAAGTCCTCCGTCTTCTCGATCTCGATGCCGTCGGCTTTCAGCTGCTCCAGGAACGGCTGAAGATCACGCACCCGGTAATTGATCACGGCCTCGCGGCGATCGGTCGGGAGTGTCGTCTTGGCCTGCGAGATCGAGAACACGGTCGAGTCCACTTTGGAGGAATCGCCAAGGCGCCGGTACTTGAACTCGGTGCCGTAAACCTTGCCGTCCTCGTAGGTCTCGAGCTTCAGCCCGAAATGGTGGGCGTACCAGTTCGAGAGCGCCTTCGCATCGTTGGCGTAGATGAAGACGCCCCCGATGCCGTCAATCGGGATTCGCTTCTCGACCTTGCCGCCGATGACTTTCTTTGGCATCCCGCGAATCTAGGCGGCGAAGGAACCGCACGTAAGCGGGCCTGATCCCTTGCATGTCACGGCAGTCAGTCCTATCTTACGCCCTGACAATGTGATAAGCGGGAGATCCGGGCGGATCACCCCACCCTCTGGCCCTCGAATTCTGAGGAGTGCTAAAGGAGTTCTAGCCACAGATGGCGCCCCGGCAGGGCGGCATTTTGTTGCGCGGACTCCGAAAAGGGGGCCGCGTTTTTGTTTTCTCCGAGTAAAGAGGCTCGTATCCAGGACACCACCAAGCGCGTACGCGTCAACAAACAGATCCGCATCAGTCCCATCAGAGTCATAGCTGCCGATGGGGCGCAGCTCGGAATCATGGACGTAGATGCAGCCCTCGCTCAGGCAATCGAGCAAGGACTCGATCTCGTCGAAGTCGCACCAATGGCGAGGCCCCCCGTGG
This sequence comes from Gemmatimonadales bacterium UBA4720, assembly GCA_002404335.1. Taxonomy (GTDB): domain Bacteria; phylum Gemmatimonadota; class Gemmatimonadetes; order Gemmatimonadales; family Gemmatimonadaceae; genus UBA4720. The sequence goes on along the minus strand of DHJM01000149.1, from coordinate 4,139 downwards.
CCCGCATCATGGACTACGGGAAATTCAAGTTCGAGCAGGCGAAGATGGCGCGCCAGGCGAAGAAAAAGCAGCACGTGATTCACCTGAAGGAAGTGAAGTACCGGCCTGGAATCGAAGAGCACGACTTCATGACCAAGACCCGTCACGCGCGGGAGTTCCTGAAGGACGGAAACAAAGTGAAGGTGACGCTGATGTTCCGGGGCAGACAGATCGCTCATCCGGAGCTCGGGCGCCAGGTGGTCAATCGGGTCGCCACGGAGCTCGCCGATGTGGCGAAGATCGAAACCGATCCGAAGTTCGAAGGGAAGTTCATGACCATGATCCTCGCGCCCAAGTAGCGAGCGTCGCGGTCTGTCGAAAGTTCATAGCGAGCCCGGCGATCAACGCCGGGATCTACATACGAAGGAAGAGCAATGCCGAAAATGAAATCCCACAAGGGCGCGAGAAAGCGCTTCAAGATCACCGGTTCGGGAAAGGTGAAGCGCATGAGAGCCTTCAAGAGCCACATCCTTACCAAGAAATCGTCGAAGAGAAAGCGCCGTCTGCGTCAGGCCACGATCATCCAGACTCCGGGCGAAACCAGGAACATCAAGCGCCTCCTTCAGGCCTAGAGGAATAGACCAATGCCACGCGTTAGATCGAATGTCGCGCGCTTGAAGCGCAAGAAGCAGGTGATGAAGGCAGCCCGCGGTGCCTTCGGCGCCCGGAGCAAGTTATGGAAGGCCGCCAAGGAGAACGTCGAGCGCGGCTGGAAGTATGCGTACCGCGATCGCAAGAACAAGAAACGTGATTTCCGCAAGCTGTGGATCCTCCGTATCAATGCGGGCGCGCATCAACACGGGATGTCGTACTCGGTGTTCATGCACGGCCTCAAGAAGGCGGGCATTGAAATCGACCGAAAGGTTCTGTCCGACATCGCTGTCAACGATTCCACCGCGTTTACCGCTCTCGCCGAAAAGGCGAGGTCAGCTCTCGACGCCGCGTAACGCCTCCCAAGGATTTCGAAAGGACTCTACCGGCGCTAATGTAAGAACAGCGCGGTGGAGTCCTTTTGCGTTTGCCCACCCAAACTCTGAATCGTGACGCTTTCGGAATTCCAGCAGCTCGTCACAACGCTCGCCGGCGAAGGCGAGAAGCTCATCGACGCCGCGACGACGGCCTCCTTGCTCGAGGAGGCGCGCACGTCGCTGCTGGGGAGAAAATCCGGGAGACTGCCGGAGCTCTTCAAGCAGCTGCCGTCGCTCGCGCCCGAAGAGCTGCGCGAGGGCGGCTCGCTGATCAATGCCGTAAAACTGAAACTCGAGACGCGACTCGACGATCGGCGCCGGCAGCTCGACGCGGCCAGCTCCTCGCAAAGAAACGTCGACCTCACGATGCCCGCGCGGCGCCAGTGGCAGGGATCGAAGCATCCCGTCACGCTCGTCATCGAGGAGATCGAGGAAATCTTCCGCGGGCTCGGCTTCACGATCGCACTGGGGCCTGAGGCGGAGACGGAGTGGTACAACTTCACCGCGCTCAACTTCCCGGCCGATCACCCCGCGCTGGACCTGCACGACACGCTGTACCTGGGCGAGAACGTGATGCTGAGAACGCACACCTCGCCCGTGCAGATCCGCACGATGCAGAAATTCAAGCCGCCTATAAGGGTTCTGAGCCCGGGCAATGCCTACCGCCGCGATTTCTTCGACGCGTCGCACGCGCCGATGTTCGCCCAGGTCGAAGGGCTGGCAATAGATGAAGGGGTCAGCTTCGTCGATCTCAAGGCGACGCTGACGCATTTCGCCAATGAATTCTTCGGCAAAACGAAGACGCGCTTCCGCCCGAGCTATTTCCCGTTCACGGAGCCGTCGGCCGAGATGGACGTGGAGTGCCAGCTGTGCCACGGGTCAGGCTGTGCGGGCTGCAAGGGAACGGGCTGGATGGAGATACTCGGCTCGGGAATGGTGCATCCGTCCGTGATCAATGCCGCGGGACTCGACGCCGATCGCTACACCGGCTGGGCGTTCGGCATGGGTCCGGCGCGCATCGCGATGCTCCGCTACGATATCCCCGACATCCGGATTCTCTACGATTCGGACGTGAGATTCCTTTACCAGATCTCCAGATGAA
>DHJM01000149.1:289-2024 GCA_002404335.1 Gemmatimonadales bacterium UBA4720 | reverse complement strand
TGAACGCCTCCTACGAGTGGCTGCGCGCGTTCGTCCCGTTCAAGCTCACTCCGGTTGAGCTGCGCGATCTGCTCACATCCCGCTGCGCGACGGTCGACGATCTTGTCGCGCTGCGCCAGGATTTGGGCGATATCGTGGTCGGTCGCGTCGTCGAGGTGGCGCGGCATCCGAACTCCGATCACCTCTGGGTCACGAAAGTCGATGCCGGCACGGGGACTCTGCTGGACGTCGTGTGCGGCGCGGCCAACGTCGCCGTCAACACGCTCTACCCGTTCGCGCCCGTCGGCGCCACACTCCCCGGGGGCGTGAAGATCGAGAAGCGAAAGATTCGCGGCGAGAACTCGGAAGGCATGCTGTGCTCGGCAAAGGAGCTCGGGCTCGGAGAAGACAAGGAGGGCATTATGCCACTGACGCTTACAGTGGAGCCGGGGACGAGGTTTCTCGATGCGATGCCGATGGGCGACACTCGCCTCGTGATCGATGTGCTTCCGAATCGTCCCGATCTCCTGTCGCACGAGGGCCTCGCGCGCGAGATCGCCGCCGCGACGCAGGGCACCGTGACGCGTCCCGAGATCGCGGAGGAAAAACCTTTTGTCATCCGCACGCACACGGTGAAGGCGACTTCGGGGAAAGTCGGAGACGTCACGGTCAAGCTCGAGGACACAGACGGCTGCATGCGGTACGCCGGCGCGGTGCTCACCGGACTCAAAATCGGTCCCAGCCCCGACTGGCTCGTTCAGCGGCTGCAGTCAGTCGGATCGCGCTCGATCAACAATGTCGTCGACGTCACCAACTACATGCTGCTCGGATTCGGGCAGCCGATGCACGCGTTCGATCTCGAGAAGATCGCGCGGGGAACCGTCGTCGTGAGGAAGACCCGCGGTGAGGAGCTGATCAAGACGCTGGACGGAGTCGACAGAACCCTTCCTCCCGGCGCCGTTGTGATTGGAGATGCGGAACGTGCGCAGGCCATCGCGGGGATCATCGGTGGCAGCGGCAGCGAAGTGTCCGAATCGACAACCGAGATTTTTCTCGAGGTTGCCGCATTCAATCCCGCCCGCATTCGTGCCACCCGTCGCAAGCTCGGAATCTCGACCGACGCCAGCTATCGCTTCGAGCGTGGTGTGGACGCCGATGCGATTCCAGGGCTCGTTGACTACGCGGTGCGACTGATCCTGTCGGTCGCGGGCGGAATTCCGCAGGGCAATCCGGTCGACTTGTATCCTCTCCCCAAGCGCCCGCAACCAATCTCACTCAAGCTCCCGCGCGTGGCGCGACTGCTCGGCGAGCCGGTCGAGACGAACGAAGTAGAGAAGAGTCTCAGGACGGTCGGATTCAGGATCGCGCCAGAGGCAAAGGATGTCCTCAAGGTTTCACCTCCGAGCTGGCGGCACGATGTACATGGCGACGTGGATCTGGCCGAAGAGATCGCGCGCCTTCGGGGCTACGACTCGTTCTCCTCGGAGCTGCGACCGTTCAGGCCCAGCGCCGTGCCCGATGCGCCACTCGTCGCTGTCACGAAACGCGTGCAGGAAGCGCTCGTCGCCGCCGGTCTCAACGAAATCAGGCCGATGCCGTTCGTGGCGGAGGGGAAGGGCGCAACTGTTCGCGTCACCAATCCGCTGGCGGAGGACGAAGCATTTCTGCGCGGCGACTTGATGAGGACTCTCGTTTCCCGCGCCGAGTACAACCTCGCTCGCATGCAGGGCAATATTCGCCTGTTCGAGATCGGCAC
>DHJM01000149.1:0-127 GCA_002404335.1 Gemmatimonadales bacterium UBA4720 | reverse complement strand
CGGTTCCGCGCGAGGAAACGCACGTTGCTGCGCTCGTGATGGGTCAGCGCTCGCCGACGCATTTCACCAAGGCCATACAACCGAGCTACGACGAGTGGGACATCAAGTTCCTCGCTGAAACAGCGGC
>DHJM01000011.1:3814-4205 GCA_002404335.1 Gemmatimonadales bacterium UBA4720 | reverse complement strand
GTCGCCGGCTCGGGACCGGTGCGAACTTCGACCTGGCGCCCGCCACACGCCGCAAGAGCCAGCATCGACAACGAGACCATGAGAACACGCATGCAGGGCCTCCAAAAATGGTTTGGACTGAAAACTGATAACTGTGCAAGACATGTGCTGGCTCCAATCCTGACCGCCACTGAGCGGCTGGTACCTGCAACTGAACGGGCGGGAGGCGCGAGTAGCGTAGTTGACAGTTATTCAGTTCACGACGCCGGGACTTGCCGCTGTTGCATTCAAGGCACAGGCAGTTGCTTGTGCCTTGACTCTACCGAGATGAGTCCCGGCGTAGTGAACTAACAAACCGGTATCTATGCCTCTGACGCCTCCCGCCCGTTCAGTTGCGGTTGGTAGTTGCCAG
>DHJM01000011.1:613-3761 GCA_002404335.1 Gemmatimonadales bacterium UBA4720 | reverse complement strand
TCGATCAGCACATCCGGATCGTCGCCGCGCAGGAGCGCCTCCCTTACCGACGGCGAGCCAAACCGCAGATCGAAGTCGCGATTCTTTATCGTCAGCCGGGGGCCGGCCGTCTTGTTGATCGCCCACAACAGGCTCGCTCCGACGCGCGCGGCCTGCAATGCGCTGCGGTTGATGACCACGATCTTGATTCCCGGAATCATCTGGCCGGAGTACTTGCCGTCGGACGCATTTACAGGCATGAAGCTCTCGCTGTAAAACCGAACGCCGGGAATCTCCCGATCCCTGAGTAGCGCGACGGTGGCGGCGGCATTGAGCCACGGCGCGCCGATTCGCTGGAACGCCCCCGGTGTTCCCCGGCCCACCGAAAGATTAGTCGCTTCGAATGCAACGAGGCCGGGATAGAGAATCGCGCTGTGGATATCGGGCATGTTCGGTGAGGGCTTCACCCACGGCAATCCCGTGAGATCGAACCAGACATCGCGCCTCCAACCCTGCGCCGGCACGACGTGCAGATCCGCGCGGATCTTGAGGACGTCGTTGAAGTAGAGAGCCAGCTCTCCCATCGTCATCCCGTGCCTGAGAGGAATCGGCCAGAGCGCATACGCCTGACCGGGCCGTCCTGGCGTTGGGTCATCGGGATTCGCCAGCGAGGCGTCGAGAACCGGACCCTCGATGATGTAGCCGGTGATTGGATTCGGCCGGTCCAGCACGATGAACGGCTTGTGGAGCCGGGCAGCGGCGCGCATCGAGTACACCATTGCTCCGACGTACGTCCAGGTTCGCGTGCCTACATCCTGGAGATCGAACACGAGCGCATCGAGCCCGCGCAGAAGACTGTCGGGCGGCGCCGTCGTCTGTTGTCCGTAAAGCGAGTAAACTGGCAGCCCGCTCTTCTGGTCGATTCCGCTCGCGATGTTCTGGCGATCCTCGGTTCCGCGAAGCCCGTGTTCGGGAGAGAACAGTTGGACCAGGTTCACGGAGGCGTTGCGCGCCTTCCGGTCTCTGAGCAGGTCGATATCAGAGGCTCCCTTCTCGTTGATGCCAGTCTGGTTCGTCAGCAACCCAATGCGCTTCCCGCGGATGAGTTGGATGCTGTCATCGAGGAGAATCGTGATGCCGGGCTTGACCTTGGCTTCGGCGAGCTCCGCTGTGGGGTCGATCTGCTTGCTGATGACAACGCAGCCGCCGCAGATTGGAAGGAGAACTGCGAGCAACCGAAAGTATCGCATCATCGATGGGTGTCCTGTAAGTTGGTCGTGTTTGACCGTAACATGGGTCGTGCTCGACGGTAACGAATGATACTCTTTTGCGTCCTTTTACGTTGACCGACGCGAGCTAGCAATGGAAACGCAAGCGTCTTGCCTGGCCACCTCAACTCACGACCAATGGCGCTAACTGCAATCGATTGGGCGATTGTCGCTGCCTACTTCATGCTCTCGGTGGGCATTGGACTCTACTTCACAAAACGCGGAGGAGAGAGCCTCAACGAGTACTTCCTTTCTGGTCGCCAGGTGACCTGGTGGCTGGCGGGCGCATCCATGGTCGCGACGACGTTCGCGGCTGATACACCACTCGTCGTGACAGGTCTCGTCTCAGCGCACGGAGTCGCCGGAAACTGGCTCTGGTGGAACATGCTGATGAGCGGAATGCTCACGGTATTCTTCTTCGCCCGCCTGTGGCGGAGAGCGCACGTCATGACCGACGTCGAGTTTGCGGAGATCCGTTACAGCGGCCGGCCCGCCGCCGTGCTGCGCGGGTTTCGGGCGCTCTACCTCGCCATCCCGATCAACCTCATAATCCTGGGCTGGGTGACCAAGGCGATGATCAAGATCCTCACGATCTCGCTGGGCCTCCGCGACGTCAGCGTTCTCGGACGCAATGTCCCCGGAGAAGTCATTGCGGTCGGGATCTGCTTCGTCATCACCGTTGCGTATTCTGCAGGCGCCGGGATGTGGGCCGTGCTCTGGACCGATCTCGTCCAGTTCGTCATCAAGATGAGCGCGGTGATAGTTCTCGCCGTGTACTCGGTGCGGGCTGTAGGCGGAATGGACAAGCTGAAGGCGGGCCTGACGACGCATTTTGGAAGCGCCGACGCTGCGCTCTCAGTGCTTCCGGTGAAAATGACTTCCAACGGCATCGAGGCGTACGCGTGGATGCCGCTACTGGCGCTGTTTGTATTCCTGTCAGTTCAATGGTGGGCTGCCTGGTATCCAGGTGCTGAGCCCGGCGGCGGCGGGTACGTCGCGCAGCGAATCTTCTCCGCCAAGACCGAGCGTGATGGCGTCCTCGCGACACTCTTTTTCAACGTTGCGCACTACGCCATCCGGCCGTGGCCTTGGATCATCACGGGACTTTGCACGATTCTCCTCTACCCAGCCGGTATTACATGCGCGGTTTGCGTCCCGAATGATCATGAAGCGGCTTACGTTCAGGCGTTCGTAGATCTGCTCCCGACGCCCTGGCGCGGCTTCATGATGGCGGGCTTCGCCGCGGCCTACATGTCCACGGTCGGCACCCAGCTCAATTGGGGCGCTTCCTATCTCGTCAACGATTTCTACAAACGGTTCCTCAACCGGACTGCCACCGAGAAGCACTACGTGGCGATTTCGCGTTGGGCCACGATATTCCTCTTCCTGGCCTCCGCGGTGGTTACGCACTACCTCGGAACGATCGAAGGCGCCTGGAAATTCCTGCTTGCGCTCGGGTCGGGTACCGGACTCGTCCTCATTCTCCGCTGGTACTGGTGGCGCATTAACGCCTGGAGCGAGATCAGCGCCATGATCGCCTCTTTCGTCGTCTCGGTCACCGCGATCAACCTGATCAAGCCGCGGTTCCCCGCCAGCGACCTCCGGGCCGATGCCTGGGTTATGCTCGTTACCGTAGCGGTGAGTACAGTCGTCTGGTTAGGGGTGACCTTTGCCACCAAACCAGAGCCCGATCGCGTGCTGGAGGCGTTCTATCGGCGGGTGCGGCCTGGGGGCCCTGGTTGGGCCGTGGTGTCGGAACGGGCGGGGTTCGGTCGGGAAAGCATCCCGGGCGGCGCGCTTGCCTGGACCAACTGGATCGCCGGGATCGTGGCAGTGTATTCAACACTGTTCGGGATCGGCAAGCTGGTGCTGGGAAACCTCGTTCCAGGGCTGGTGATGCT
>DHJM01000011.1:0-332 GCA_002404335.1 Gemmatimonadales bacterium UBA4720 | reverse complement strand
GGCGGCTGCAGCGGCTTCAAGTACAGCCTGGTCATCGAAGATCGCGCCGCTGACGACGACGTCATCGTCCCGCGCGAAGGCTTCAACGTGTTCGTCGACCCGTTCTCGGCGCAGTACCTGAACGGCGTCACGATCGACTACGTCACCTCGATGCAAGGCTCGGGGTTCACGTTCAAGAATCCGAATTCGACCGGCGGGTGCGGCTGCGGAAGTTCATTCTCTGCGTAGAGTCGCTGCTGGTCAGCAGTACAAATCGAGGGCGGTGAAATGAAGACTAATTTCACCGCCCTCGATTTTATTGTACTGGCCGCATACCTGATCGGCACCACCCT
>DHJM01000094.1:519-2887 GCA_002404335.1 Gemmatimonadales bacterium UBA4720 | reverse complement strand
TTCTAGCCGATGAAGCGATCGTCGTTCATAACCTGGGACCAGCTCAAGGTGGGAGCGCTGATACTCGTAGCGCTCATCATCCTTGGCGTCGGCATTCTCAAACTGGGCGACGCCGGGAACCTGTTCGGAAAGCGCTATCGCCTGGTGGCCTACGTCGCCAGCGCCACCGGAATGCGCATCGGCGGCCCTGTCACGGTCGCGGGACAGCTCGCCGGGAGCATCAAGGACATCAGGTTCCTGCCGGTCGACGCCGATACGACGCGCAATCTCGAGCTGGTCGTCGAAGTCAACAGCGCCCTCCGGGAGCAGGTGCGCAAGGATTCACGCGCGAGGATCAAGACGATGGGACTCCTCGGCGACAAAGTCTTCGACATCACCGTCGGCACGCCCAAGTATCGCGCGCTTCATGAGGGTGACACGCTCCCCATCGCCCCCTCACTCGACTATGAGGCCGTGGTGCAACAGGCATCGGCCGCGATCAACGAAGTCGTCCGACTCACGCAGGACCTGAGCAAAGTCACGAGCAGCATCAACCGCGGAGAGGGGACACTCGGCCAGCTCGTCACGAACCGGCAGCTGTACGACCAGCTCAACTCGACGCTGTCGCGCACGAGCTCGCTGATGGCGAGACTCGAGAATCCGAGGGGAACAATCGGGCGGCTCCTCGACGATCCTTCGCTTTACACCAGCCTGAATCGCACGCTCGCGTCCACCGACACGCTGATCTCCCAGATCAACTCGGGGCGCGGATCCGTCGGCAAGCTACTCCACGACGACACGCTCTATGTTCACCTGGTGAGCGTCGTCTCGCGCGCCGACTCGCTCATGAACACGCTGGCGAGCGGGAAGGGCACCATGCAGAAGCTGTTCACCGACCAGCAGCTGTACGACCAGCTGGTGAAGACCGTCACCGAGCTGAATAACGTTCTCGTGGAAGTTCGTCGCGATCCGAGGCGCTACACACCGGGGCTGTTTCAGATTAAGGTATTCTAGTCGCCGACAGATTACCTTGGAATGTGATCAAGACGTACGAAATCGATGTTGCAGTCACCCGCGGGGAAGGAACCGAGTCGGAGCATCGAGTACACGCTGCCGTGGTAGGGGATGGCGACGAGCTGCTTGGCACCGCCCGCGATGCGAACTCGTTCACCTACTGGCGCTCCTGCGCCAAACCGTTCCAGGTCCTTCCATTCCTCGGCTCCGGCGGATTCGATGCGCTCGGGTGGGGTGAGGAGCAGCTCGCGATATCGTGCGCGTCCCATGGTGGGGAGCCGGAGCACGTCGCCATCGTCGAGAAAATGCTCCGCGACATCGGGCTCGAGGAGGGAGATCTCGCCTGCGGCCCCCACGATCCGTCCTCGCAGCGCGGTGCCAAAATAGTCCGCGAGTCGGGCGACCGCCCCACACGACTTCACAACAACTGCTCCGGCAAGCACTCGGCGATGCTGGCGATGGCGCGTCGGAAAGGTTGGGCGACCCGCGGCTACGAGGGGCGCGAGCACAACGTGCAGCGCGCGATTCTGCACGAGATCTCGCTTTGGACCGGGGTTCCCTGCGGGAAGATCACCCAGGCGGTGGATGGTTGCGGCGTCGTCGTCTTCGGAATGACGCTCGAACGGATGGCGCGTGCGTACTCGCGTTTTGCCGTCGCCGCCGCGCGGGGTGAAGAGTACCCGCAGCGGGTGGTGACCGCGATGAGCAACAATCCATTCCTCGTCGGTGGCACCGATCGCTTTGATTCCGCTCTGATCGCGGAGACGAACGGCCGAGTGGTGTCGAAGATTGGCGCGGAAGGCGTGCACTGCGCGCTCCTGCCGGAGCGGGGCATCGGGATCGCGATCAAGGTGGAAGACGGAGCGCAACGCGCGCAGGTGCCGGCGCTCCTTCGGCTGCTGCAGGAGATCGGCGCGCTGCCGGATCCGCTGCCGGCCAGGCTCGCGGAGCTGACGCACAAGCCCGTCAAGAACACGCGGGGAGAGTCCGTAGGAGAGGTTACGATGCGGGCGGATATCGCGTGAAGCGATGATGGGTGCCGACGCCTGATGACATCCGGAGCGGAAGCCCGGACTAACGTTGCTCCACTCGAGGCCGGTCTCAGAAAGCTGGTAAGGATCGCGGGCGCGATCGCCGGTTCGCCGGAGGGCCAAGTGCGAGCCGTCATGTCCGATGCCATAGACGAAGTCGATCCTGTCGCCGTCGAGGAGATAATTCTCCAGTCGTATCTGTTCGCGGGATTCCCGCGCGCACTCAACGCGGCCCGGACCTGGCGGGCCATATCCGGCCGGCCCGCACCGCCTGAAGACGCCGAGGCGTCAGTGGGTGATCTCGGTTTCTGGAGAGCGCGGGGCGAGGAGACGTGCGCGATCGT
>DHJM01000094.1:0-430 GCA_002404335.1 Gemmatimonadales bacterium UBA4720 | reverse complement strand
GTGCTGTCGCGGCCCGGGGTGGACCTTCGCACCCGCGAGCTGTGCGTGGTTGCGGCCTGCGCGGTGTCGGGGCAGCAACGGCAGCTTCATTCGCATCTTCGGGGGGCGCTCAATGCTGGCTCGTCTGCGGGCGAGGTTGGTGCAGTTCTGGATGCGCTCAGCGACTTGATTTCGCGGGATGATTTGGTGAGGTACCGGCAACTGCTCCACAAGGTTTCGGTAGAATGATGTTTGGGGCGCGCGGGCTGGCATCCACAGAACCGAAGCAGGGAGCTGAAGGCTTTGCAGCTATTTTGCTCGGAGCTTCCATACTCGCGCTCCGCTGTGATCCGGCTTTCTCGGTAGTCGAGAGGGTGCATGTCGCCCCGGCTCCCCGTTCGCCACATCGAATAGCTCCCAGCGTAGTAGCTGCAAAGCTTTCAGCCCCCTG
>DHJM01000161.1:3937-6923 GCA_002404335.1 Gemmatimonadales bacterium UBA4720 | reverse complement strand
CACGAAGTCGTGCGACTCGATGGACCGCCCGCTCACTTCCGCAATATCGTGAACGATCAACACGCGCTTCCCTCCCACTTCGAAGCTGTGCGGCGATTCATAGATCTCCGTTCCCATTCCGCGCGCCGCGTACGCGCTCAGAGACTCGCGATCACCGTCGTTCCGGCCGAACACGCCGAGGAGTGCCATTCCCTTCTGGTGAAAGGGGGAGAGGGAGAATGGGGAGCAATAGTCGCCCGCGTGCATCACCATCGTGATGCCCTTGGAATTAAATCGTTCCAGGAGGTCGGCGATGGCGGGAACGCGGTCGTGCGTGTCGGCCATGACCCCGATCCGCACTAGGAATTCCTCCACGCGGGAGAATTGTCGTCGTTGCGGACGAGATCGTCGTAGCTCTCACGCCGGGTTATCACCGCGAATCTGGCTCCGTCCACCAGCACCTCCGCGGGGCGTGGGCGCGCGTTGTAGTTTGAGGACATTACAAATCCGTAGGCACCAGTCGATTGCACCGCAAGAAGATCTCCCGGCTGCGCGTCGTCGATCTGCCGGTCGAGGGCGAGAAAGTCTCCGCTCTCGCAGATTGGGCCCACGACGTCCGCCACGGTGGTGCGACCGGTTGGATTCACCGCCTCGATCCGGTGGAACGCGTTGTAGTGGGATGGTCGGAGAAGATCAGTCATGCCCGCGTCGGCGATGATGAACTCCTTGCCGCCGCTTCGCTTTCGGTAGAGCACGCGGGTCAAGAGGACGCCGGCGTTGCCGACGAGGAAACGGCCCGGCTCGAGTATGATCCTGAGCCCGGAGCCACCCACAAGCGCGCTGATCACTTCGCCGAAGTGACCGATGTCGACCGTACTTTCCGCGTCGTAGGTGACAGCAAGCCCGCCACCGATGTCGAGGTACTCCAGTCGCACTTTGGTGTCGCGCTCGATCTCGCGCCGCAAGTGGAGCAGGCGCTGCACTCCCACCTCGTATGGCGCGAATTGCGAGATCTGGGAACCGACGTGCATGTCGAGACCGAGCAGGCGGACATTCTTCAGATTGGCGGCGACCTTGGCAACGGACAGCGCCTCGTCGAACGGAATCCCGAACTTCATTCCCTTCTCGCCCGTGCGCGTGTACGGGTGCGGAGTGTCCACCAGCACCTCCGGATTCACGCGCACCGCAACGGGAGCGACGAGACCGAGCCGCTTCGCCACGGCATCGAGCGCGTGCAGCTCCTGCTCGGATTCCACGTTGAAGAGAAGCACCTCCGCGCGAAGCGCCTCCTCCATCTCCCGCTCCGTTTTCCCGACGCCGCTGAAGACGATATCCCGTCCGGAGTATCCCGCCTTGAGCGCGCGAAACAGCTCGCCACCGGAAACGATATCCAGACCGGCGCCGAGCTCACGGAGGAGGGCGAGAACGGCAATGCTCGAATTTGCTTTCACGCTATAGTGAAGGCGCATGTCGAGCTTCCCCATCGCTTCGCGAAGCCGACGGTACTGGTCCCGGATGGCCGCCGAGCTGTACACGTAGCACGGAGTCCCGATCGCGCGGGCGATGACGTCGAGCGAGACGCCCTCGCAATGAAGTCCGGACGCGTCCCTGGGGAACGCTTCGAAAGGTGCAGCCGTTTCCTTTGCTCGAGTCGGCGACACCTCTCCCGGGCTCAGTACGCCTTTGCCCACAGCGCCTCGGCGGTCGACGCGCTCCCGCACTTCAGGCACGTCTTGGGCGCCTCGGCGGATCTGAACTCCTCGTCGGGCAGAACGCGAATCGTGGCCTTGGTCTCTTCCTTGATTGCGGCCTCGCACTTGGCGTCACCGCACCACCCCGCGTACACGAACCCGCCGTCTCCCTCCATCACCTCACGGAAACGGGCGTAGGTGATTCCGCCGCGGATGCTGTTGTGCTCCCGGCGCTCGCGCGCGTCGATCAGCATCGTCTCCTGAATCAGATGCAGGAGGTCGGCGGCGTCCTCACCGACCGAGGAGAGCGAGACAGCGCGCTTTACGCCCGTGTCGCGCCGCACCAGAATCGCCTGGTTCTGATCGAGATCCCGCGGTCCGATCTCCAGACGCAAAGGAATTCCGCGCAGCTCCCATTCGAAGTACTTGGCGCCGGGCTTGATTCCGTCGCGATCGTCGACGTGCACGCGCAGACGGCCCGGTATCCGGCGCTCCCAGCTGAGCAAGCTTTCCTTCACCAGATGCGCGGCTGCTTTGACGCGGCCTTTGTCTTCTTCCGATTTCCAGATCGGCACGATCACGATTTCGATCGGCGCGAGCAGCGGCGGCACGCGGAGTCCGTTGTCATCTCCGTGCGTCATCACCAACCCGCCGATGAGGCGTGTCGAGACACCCCAGCTCGTGTTCCAGGCGAATTCAATTCCGCCTGCCTCTGTCTGGAACTTGAGATCGAATGCCTTGGCGAAATTCTGTCCGAGATCGTGCGATGTGCCGGCCTGTAGCGCCTTGTTGTCCTGCATCATCCCTTCACACGAGTAGGTCTTCAGCGCCCCCGCGAATCTTTCGGCGTCCGTCTTTACGCCGGTCACGACCGGCATCGCCATGTAGCCTTCCATGAAATCGCGATAGACGCCGAGCATCCGCCTCGCTTCCTCGCCGGCTTCCTCGTGGGTGGCGTGCGCGGTGTGGCCCTCCTGCCAGAGGAACTCGAGCGTCCGCAGGAAAAGCCGCGTGCGCATCTCCCAGCGAACGACGTTTGCCCACTGGTTGATGAGTACGGGGAGGTCGCGATAGCTCTGCACCCACTTGGCGTACATCGCGTAGATGATCGTCTCCGACGTGGGGCGGACGATGAGCGGTTCCTCCAGCTTTTTTCCCCCGCCATGTGTGACCACGGCGGTCTCGGGGGCGAATCCCTCGACGTGCTCCGCCTCCTTCTTCATGAAGCTCTCTGGAATGAACAGCGGGAAGTAGGCGTTCTCGTGCCCCGTCTCCTTGAACATCGTGTCGAGCTGGTGCTGCATGCGCTCCCAGAT
>DHJM01000161.1:3432-3798 GCA_002404335.1 Gemmatimonadales bacterium UBA4720 | reverse complement strand
GCGCTGAAATCTTCGGAGCGTTTCGTCAGCTTCTTATCGTCTGCCATTTGCGTTCTTACAATGAGTTCAGGAATGCATCGAGAGCTACGCTGCGCTCGGATCCATCGGCCAGCGTCTTCACGGTCACCTTTCCATTTGCATAGTCATCGCGGCGAAGCAGCACGACGTTTTTCACGCCGGCGCTCGACGCGGTCTTGAGCTGGCGCGCCAGCGTCTGCGCCTTGAGCGCGTATTCCACGCTCCGCGACTTGGCGCGCAACCGACCCGCAACCGTCATCACGTCGGACAGCATCGACTCGTCGTCGGCGGCAACCCAGTACTCGGTCCCCAGCTCCGGCGTGGGAAGCAGATCGCGCGACCGAAGCA
>DHJM01000161.1:1474-3276 GCA_002404335.1 Gemmatimonadales bacterium UBA4720 | reverse complement strand
TAGCGCCCGCCGCCGCAGATCGCGCGAAACTCTCCCTTCGCGTCGAACAGCTCGAACACCTTCCCTGTATAGTAAGCGAGCCCGCGCACGATTGAGAGGTCGAATTCGATCCATTCGCCGACGCCGAGTGCATCGAGAAAGTTCATGTACTCGCGCATGTGCGTGACTGTTTCCATCACATCGGGCGAGTTTCTAAATTCCGCCGCCAGCGCGTTGAGGTCCGTGGAGCTATCGAGGATGCGCGACACGCCGGCTCGGGCTTCCACGCTGGCGACGGCCTTCTCGACCTTGCCGAGCGTTACGTCCCGGGGCTCGCGGCCGGTTTTGTCGATCGCGGCGAACACGGCGGGCAGCTCCGCTTTTTTTACTCCAACCTGCGAAAGAACCGCGGTGAGAAGCTTCCGGTCCGACACTCGAGCGCGAACATCGCGCGAGGTGAGTCCGACTGCGCGCATCACGTCGATCGCAACCGCGAGGAGCTCCGCATCCGCCGCGACCGACGCTTCGCCGAGGATGTCGACGTTGAGCTGAAAGTGCTCGCGCAGCCTTCCCTTCTGTTGCCGCTCGTAGCGGAACAACTGGGGAACGGAGAACCACCGAATGGGCTTCCGCATGGCGTTCGCTTTCGCGGCGACCATGCGCGCGAGGGTGGGCGTCATCTCGGGACGAAGCGCCACTTCGCGGCCGCCCTTGTCGGTGAAGGCGTACAGCTGGCCGACGATCTCATCGCCGCTCTTTTTTGTGTAGAGCTCGAGCGGCTCCAGGGGCGGACCATCGTATTCGACGAACCCGTATCTCCGCGCGACGTCGCGCCAGACCGACATGAGATAGTTACGGGTGGCGAGCTGCTCGGGGTAAAAGTCTCGAAATCCTGGTAAAGCTCCCTGTGACATAGAGGAAAGCTACGCGGCGAACGGAGACACCTGCAAGCGCGACATCGCGTCGCCCACAGTGTGAAACGAGCCGGTGATGAGCAGCGTTTCGGACCGTTCCTGCCCGAGCGCGAGCGCCGCATCCATGTCCGGCTCCAGATCGGCCTCGAAGCCCTGTGCCCTTGCAAAGGTGCGCGCCTCGGCCGCGTCCCATCTGCGCTCCGCGGGCGCGGACGGCGCGTTGGTGAAAAGGAAGCGATCGACCGCCGGCGCGAGCTCGCGGATGATTCCGCGCCAGTCCTTGTCAGAAAGAACGGCAACGAGAGCCGTACGCGGGGCCGGCGGATTGATGACGCGAATTGTCTCGGCGACGGTGCGGGCACCGTCCGGATTGTGGGCGACGTCAAAGATGACTTTCCCTCTGCGCTCGAACCGGCCCGGCAGAAATACTCCGGCGAGCGCTTTGGAGATCTCTCCTGGCGGTGGCAGATATTCCTTTCCGATCGCGGCCAGGGTTGCGATCGCGGTGGCAGTGTTGCGCGCCTGGTGCACTCCGAGCAGGGGTGTTGTCATGGTCTGGCCGTTGAGCGTGAACGACGTTCCAGTCGCGGAGACCTGGACGTCGCTGATCGCGTAGGCGTCCTCGAGAATTACCACCGGCGTCGCCACGGCCTCCTTTGCGCATTTGGCCAACAGCTCGCGGATCGCCGGCGCCGGCTCGCCAATCACGGCGGGAATTCCTGCCTTGAAAATTCCGGCTTTTTCTTTCGCGATCGCCTCCAGAGTATCGCCAAGCAGATCCATGTGATCGAGCCCGATCGACGTGACAGTCGCCACGCGCGGCGTGAGCACGTTCGTCGAGTCCAGGCGGCCGCCCAGTCCGGTCTCGATCACCGCCAAGTCGACCTCTCTCTTGGCAAGCCAGTCGAA
>DHJM01000161.1:941-1347 GCA_002404335.1 Gemmatimonadales bacterium UBA4720 | reverse complement strand
CCGTTGACCGTGACGCGCTCCCGGAAGTCAACGAGATGCGGAGAGGTGTATCGCCCGACGACGAGCCCTCGAGCGCGCAGCAGCGCTTCACAGGTGGCAACGACGCTTCCCTTGCCGTTGGTGCCGGCGACATGGATAGCACTGAGCTTGCGCTGCGGCGAGCCGAGTTTGGCGAGCAGCGCTTCGGTGCGCTCGAGACCCGGTTTGATGCTGCCAGTGGTGCGGGCGAATAGTGCCTGGATCGCCTCGCTGTAGGGCGTCAGGTGGTCGTCCACCCTGCCGACGCCGGCTTGCCGCTCATATGGCGAAGCAGCTGACCCACCGTTTGCTTGAGCTCGGATCGCGGGACCACGGAATCAACGATTCCATGCTCGAGCAGAAACTCGGCTGTCTGGAATCCTTCGGG
>DHJM01000161.1:0-803 GCA_002404335.1 Gemmatimonadales bacterium UBA4720 | reverse complement strand
AGCATCGAGAAGCTCGCGCTCACGCCTCCAGTGGTGGGATTCGTGAGAATCGAGACGTAGGGAACGCGCCGCTCCGAGAGCTGCGACAGGATCGCCGCGGCCTTTGCCATCTGCATGAGCGAGAGCACGCCCTCCTGCATCCGTGCGCCGCCGGACGCGGAGATGATGATGAGCGGATACTTGCGCTCGATCGCCAGCTGTCCGAGTCGCGCGATCTTCTCACCGACGACCGACCCCATCGACCCGCCCATGAACGCGAAGTCCATGACCGCGAGACAGACCGGCATTCCACCGAGCTGGCCCGTGAAGGTGAGAATCGCATCGCCCTCACCGGCCGCGCCAGTCGCCTTCTTGAGGCGCGCGGGATATTCGGGAAAGCCGAGCGGATCCGTGGAGCGAATGTCCAGCTCTGTCTCTTCGGAGGTCCCCTCGTCGAGCAGGATCGCAGCGTACTCGCTGGCGCGAATGCGGCGGTGGAATCCGCAGTTCGGGCACACATTGAGGTTGCGCACGAACTTCTCGCGGAGGTCGGTGTGACCACAGCGGTCGCACTTCTCCCAGGCGTCGGGCGGAATCTCGTGTTTTTCGTGCCGCGGCAGGCGGGGCTTTTTTTCTTTGCGGAACCAAGCCATGCGCGCAATTTACGCGACCGCGGCTGAGTTTGCAGCGGTTTGGCCCGTACTCGGTCTCGGCGGCTTTCGCGCGCGTGAATCGACCGGGCCGCTCTTTCCCGGCGCGCTCGGGCTGTCTCGCAGTACTTGGATCGTCGCCGGTCAGTCGGGCGAGGATGTCCTCTTCGGGAG
>DHJM01000159.1:11539-11942 GCA_002404335.1 Gemmatimonadales bacterium UBA4720 | reverse complement strand
TTGCCCGCGAACATGCTCGCCGAGATCGAGCCCGGTCTCCGACGGCTCGGCCATCGCGCCGCCACGGATATTCTGGCGCTGGGCGAATCGGCGGAAGCATCGCCACCGCGTCACGTTCCGTACGATGCGTGGGGGCATCGCGTTGACCGGATCGAGACGAGCGATGCCTGGCGCGAGCTCGATCGTATCTCCGCAACCGAAGGCATCGTCGCGACTGCGTATGAGCGCAGGCATGGACCGCGCTCGCGCATTCATCAGTTCGCGAAACTGTACCTTTTTGCCCCCTCGTCCGCGCTCTACAGCTGTCCGCTCGCCATGACCGACGGCGCAGCCAGGTTTCTGGAGGTTCACGGCGACAAGAGCATGCAACCGGTGCTCGCGCATTTGATTTCACGCGATCCGA
>DHJM01000159.1:5331-11375 GCA_002404335.1 Gemmatimonadales bacterium UBA4720 | reverse complement strand
TACAGCCTTTACGGCTCGAAGTGGTTCACGTCTGCCACGACCTCGCAGGTCGCCATGACACTGGCGCGCATTGAAGGTGCGCCGGCTGGAAGTCATGGGCTGAGTGTGTTTCTCATCCATCTGCGCGGCAACGACGGAATGCTTCGCAACATTCGTATCGAGCGTCTCAAGGACAAGCTGGGCACGCGTGCACTGCCGACCGCCGAGCTGACGCTGGAAGGCACGCCCGCGCAGCTGGTGGGCGGCGCGGGCGATGGGGTCCGCAAGATTGCTACACTGTTCAACGTCACGCGGGTATACAACGCTGTGGCTGCAGTGGCGGGCATGCGGCGCGCAATCGCGCTGGCAAGCGATTACGCCCGGAGGCGGCGCGCGTTCGGGAAATTGCTCATCGAACATCCGTTGCACGTCGAGACGCTGGCCGAGATGCAGCTGGAGCTGCGCGCTGCTTTTCTTCTGGCCTTTCGCGTCGTCGAGCTGCTCGGGAAAGACGAATGTGGCGACGCGACAGAATCCGAGTTGAAGCTGCTGCGATTTCTGATTCCGGTGGCCAAGCTCTACACCGCCAAGCAGGCGATTGCGGTCGCGAGCGAAGCGCTCGAGGCATTCGGCGGCGCCGGCTACCTGGAGGACACGGGACTTCCTCGCTTGCTGCGAGACGCGCAGGTGCTGTCGATCTGGGAGGGAACGACGAACATCCTCAGCCTGGATGCGCTTCGGGCGATTGAGAGGGGCGACGTGCTTGCCGAGTGGACGTCTGACGTAAAGCGCCGGTTGAGCGGCCTCAAGGTGGCCGCATTGTCATCGTGTGCCGAGCGGACGGTGAGTGCCGTTCACCGCATCGAGCAATACTCCGAGCGGGCGGTGAGTGCCGGCAGCGAATTTCAGCAGGCGGGCGCGCGTGGGTTCGCTTTTGCGATCGCGCGCACCGAGGCGGCCGCGCTGCTCATCGAGCACGCAAATGCCCAGGGAGATCAGGTTGCGGTGACGGCCGCCAGGCGGTGGTGCGCGCGAGAATTGGTCCCGCTCACAGAGGCCGATGCGGAATATCGCGCAGATACCATCGCGCTCGAAAACGGCGGAGCGTGAACCCCGGTTCGTATCTCTAAAAACGCCACTCTCGAATCAGGAACGCCCCGAACGCGCTGGTCGTCGCCACCGTCTGGTCACGCTGCAATGTCGGCTCTCGCAGCAGGTAGCGCGTGTCCACGCCCGTCTCCAGCCGATACCCGCGCAGGCCGCCGAACCGATGAACCACTTGGACGCCCGGCCTCACCAGCGCCTTCGGATCGAGCGGTGAATTGACCGCCACGAACGTATGCGACTTGACGTACTTCCCGAACTCGAACTGAGTCCCGCGCAGAAAGTTGCCGACGTCGGTCTGCACGTCGGCGGGAGTGATCGTGAATACGTCGGCTCCCAGGGAGCGGGCCGCCTGGCCGGCCGCCTGGTCGGTGATGACACCAAGCGCGATGCCCGCGAGCTGGCGGCTTGCGAGCGCCGCGCCCGCGCCCACGAGGTTCGAGCCACCACTTCCGTTGGTAAGGCCCGAGCCCTCGAGCTGGACGAGCGACGACGACGATTGTCCGAACGCGAGATAGCTGAGCAAATCGCTCTGCGGAATCGGCGGCTGGGCGTCGCTGGTGAGCGAGATGTTGGGCGAATGCAATGTCCCGCCAACAACGATCTGAATGTTGATCGCTTCCCGGTTCGGCTGCTTCACTACGTACTGAGCCGTTCCCTGCAACGTCGGATTCAGCTCCGTGGAATTGATGAATGTTGCCGAGCCGCGCTTGATATCGAACCTGCGGGTCATGAAAGTGTATTCGCCGAGCTCGCTCAGGAGCACACCGTCCAGCACGAGTGTCTCCTTGGCGCGATTCACGTGAACGGCCAGATCACCATCGCTGTACACCTCGACGTTCGCTTCCAGTGAGCGCACGAACACATCGCGATCCACTCGGAGCGTCACATCCGCGCGCAGATTCGCCAGCAGCGGCGACTGCGTGGGGAAGAGCTCGCGATCGGCCATGATCGCCGTGTCCAGCACGTTGAAGATCGCGGGATCGCCCTGGCCGACGAGATTCTTGTTGTCCGACGGAGGGATGTAGAGGAAGCCCTCGCGGATGCGGACGTCGCCCGTCACGTGCGCATCCTTGAATGGCCCTGTCATCGCGAGATTCGCACTCACCCGCAGCTCTCCCCGATGGTTGTTGAGAACCTGCGCGTTCTGCGTCTGGAGCTTGAGATCGAAGCTCGGGGCGCTGAGGGCACCGACCACGATGCCGCCCGTGATCACAATGCGCCCTTTGCTGTACGCGGCTATGGAGTCGATCACGACCGTGTCGCCCAGCATCCGAATCGATGCTTCGACCTGACTGAGATTGATTCCGGCGGGAACGACCCTGGCCTGGCCCTCGTGAAGCGCGAGCTGCCCGGTCAGCTGCGGACGATTGAGGCTGCCACCAACCTTGAACGAGCCGGTGGCGCGACCTTTCATGTTGGAAACGTATTCGCCGAACTGCGGCACGAGATTGAGCGGCAGGCTGTCAGCGTTGATGTTGAGCGCGATCTGCCTGTCGGTTGGGAACCTCGATCCCGTCACGCCCGTGAGCGCCAGATTGATCGGCACCGTTCCCTCGGCGATCAGGAAGGGCTGACTGCCCGCGCGCATCGCTTCAGCGCGGCCCGTCAATGTCTGGTTGGCGTAATCCACGTTGCCGTGCACCTCGGGCACGGTACCCCCGTTGTAGACGAGATCAGTCGCGCCGAACGCACCCTTGAACTGGGGATTGTCGAGCGTCCCAGTCGCGTGGATGTTGAGCGAGATCAAACCCTTCGCGTTGATGTCGCTCTCCGTGAGCGCGATCACGTCACCGACGTTCAGGTTGTCGACAGCGATGTCGAGATTGGCGTTGCCCTGCTTCGGCAGGGAGCCGTTCACGTAGATGCGACCGTTCACGCCGTTGCGCAGCTCGAGGTGCTCCACATCCACGCCCGCCTGGCCCCAGTGTATTGCCGCGGGGCCGGTGCTTGCCCACGCGCTCGTATCGAACTGGAGCTTGAGAGTATTCAGCGTTAGCGCGTTGCGGATCTTGTCGAGCGTGAACGCCGCGTCGGCGGAGAAGGTGAGATCGTTGTCCTGATTGACGACGAGCTGCACGGTGCCGTTGGGCTTTTGGTAAGTGAGCTTGGCGCCAACGCTATCGAAGGCAAAGCCGGCTGCGCGAAGCGTCCTGGCTTGTGCGTTGACTCTCACTTGCGACTGCGGCGTCCGCGCGTTGATCCAGTCATAATCGGCGGTGAATGAGCCGATGGTGTTCCCGCGCGCGACGATGTTGGCGCCCGACGCGGTTCCCTTCGCGCTGAAGTCCGTGATGCTGCCAGTGGCAACTCCGTCCGCACGGACGGATCCGGACAGATCATTCTTTCGCACAGCGCCAGGAGTATCGACGACGGTGTGCGGCAGCTGCATGCCTGTTACGGCGCGCTCGACCTCTGTGGCGCGCGCGATGCGCGAGGAGTCAGCCTTCGCCTTCCGGACCCGCTGCGCCAGAATACCGGGACGCGGACGAACGATGCTCGTGTCCGTCGAGATCAGGCCCGCAAAGCGGGAAAGCGAGTCAATGGCGACGTGATATGACAGCGTGCCACTGTGTGCCGGAGTCATGCCGATCGTGCCCTTTGCCTCGACGATCCCCTGAGGCAGACCAACCGCCAGCGTGTCGATACGCGCGACTCCGTCGGCGACTGCGACTCTCACATTGGCGCTATCCAATGAAACCGTATCGATAGAAGATGCGGCCACCCTGGCCACGAGCTGCGCCTGCATCGTGGCTGGAATGAACCCGCGCCCGCTCGCCGTTCCCACGGCAGTGATGGATGTCCGGGGCGCTTTCGCTACCGCCGCGCCGGCGTCGAACTGCCTCGTATCGAATTGGAGATTGTAGCCGGCTTCCTTGCTGTGGAGGTCCATCGTTCCGCGCAGATCCAGAAATCCACCGTCGGGGAACGTCAGCTGCGTGTTGATGGCGAGGTCGTTCTCAAATCCCTTGAGACGCACCGGTCCGCTCGCGCTGCCAATCAATCCGACGGTCGGCATGTAGTGGCCTAGTGTGGCGAGCGCCAGCGGATGCATCACGGCATCGACGTCGTACCAGGGCATCCCGCGTGCGCGCATCGCCGCGCGGCCAGTCGCGTGCGACACCGCTCCGTTCTCGACGTGAGTAACATCACCCTGCGCCGTCATGATGGCGGCCGAGGAACCGTTCAAGGTCGCGGTGCCCGTCAGCGTGCCGGCGATCTTGAGCGTTGGCGCGAGGGCCTTTGCCAGGTTCATTTGCAGCGGCAGCATCCGCACGTGCAGATCCCGCGCGGTGAAAATCCCCTTGGACAATCCCATCACGCCCACAGCCACGAGGTGGCTTCGTCCCGAGAGACGGTCGTCCACGACCACGTCTCCGTTCACCGTGAGCGCGTGCTCTCCACCATCGAACGTCGCATTTCCAGTCAGCGTGAGCGGCCGCGGGAATGTCATCGTCGGGAAGAGACGCGTCAGCAGCCGAGTATCGAGATTGGCGAAGGTCAGATTCGCATCGCGGTATTCGAGCGTGTCCGTCACCGTCGCCTCGATCTTTCCGGCGACGTGCGACTTCTCGAGCGTCACGTCCATGTTCTGCGCCAGGTACACACTCTTGTTGCTGGTCCAGTCGAGACCGAAGTCGAGCTTTCCGGATCCGTCTTCCGGGAGGTTGGGCATCGCCCAGCGAATGTCGGCTGGATGCACGGGATCACCGTGGAGTCGCAGATGCATGTCGCCCGATGCGATGTAGTAGCGGCCATCGCCGCTCGCCTTCGTTCCAGGAAACGTCACGCGTGCTCCCTTCCACCACACCGAATCACCCGTGAACTCGAACGTGCCGGTCAGACCTCGCACGTCGGCAGCGGGTGGACGGAAAGGCTCGGCGATCATCTTCAGCGCCGCGACATCGACCATGCGACTCTTGTACGCGGGATCTTCCAGCCGCGCGAGAGGAAACAGTCCGTTGATGCTGTGAAAGCTCGACTCTTTCTGATAACCCTTGGCGACCTGGAGAATCTTCAGTCTGCCATTCGGCCCGAGGGCAGCTCGAACTTTGTCGGCGCGCTCAGCGGGCGTGAGATTTCCGGGATCCCAGGGCGAACGCACGGTGAGATCGCCGTTGACCACGCTGACGTTGCTGAAACGGAGCCACGTCCCCCATCCGCTCTTTTTCACGCCGGTCTGCGTCACGGTGTCGCGGGGGAAAATCCGATCGTAATTCCATTTTCCGCCGGGCTGCTCGTCGAGCACGATGACCGGGCGCACGAGCTTCACATCGTTGAACTCGAGCTTCTTGCCGCGCAGCGTGTTGAGACTGTACTTGGCCCAGATCTCGTCCGCCTTGACGAACGGAGCGCGGGCGCTGTCGGTGATCACGACATCGTGAAGCGTCACCCCGTGAAGGAGATTTCCGGTGACGCTGCCGATGTGGACGATGCCGTGGCTGTTGTTCTGAATCAGCCCCAGGACGTAGCGGCGAATGCGCTCGCGACCCCAGTCGCTGTTAGTGACCAGATAGGCGGCGCCGACCAGCAGCAACGCCACCACCACCAACCCTGCGATCAGCCGGACCCACCACTTTTTAGAATGCTTCGCCAATGGAAAGGTGTAGGACGATCCGGTTGAGGATCCCCCCACCTTTGGTGGGCGAATAGGTTCGGTGCTGTTGAAGGGTGACCAGCGTCTTTTGGCCATTAACGATATTTTCGGTTACAACTGGCAGGGATTCCGTAGAACCCGGGTTGAGGCCTATATCGGCACGGATCGGGCCTACAGGAGAATGGTACCGGACCCCGACC
Organism: Gemmatimonadales bacterium UBA4720; assembly: GCA_002404335.1. Lineage (GTDB taxonomy): Bacteria > Gemmatimonadota > Gemmatimonadetes > Gemmatimonadales > Gemmatimonadaceae > UBA4720. Next base: position 5,495 of record DHJM01000159.1, on the reverse strand, counting down.
CCCGGAGTTATGGCCGCCCTTTGGCGGGGAAGGGTCGGATTGGTCTTCTGGCGGACGATTCCGGCGTCCACGAAGACCGCCCCAATGAGGTCACGCCACACCGGAAAACGCCCCTCCACACTCCCCTCGGCCACGAAATTCCCGCCCAGCGGGCGGGGGTCGAA
>DHJM01000159.1:4937-5125 GCA_002404335.1 Gemmatimonadales bacterium UBA4720 | reverse complement strand
CCGGCGTAGAAGCGCTTTCTCGGGTGGAGGATTCCGTCGTCCAGGGATGTGGAGACGCCGACCGCCTGCGAGGTGCTGCCCAGCGGACTGACCCAGCCGATGCGGACGTGCGCGCCGATCGCGCCGCGCTTTCGAACCTGAGCGAATGCGGCACCATCGAGCGTCGCGCGGTTGTAGCGGAAATCGGA
>DHJM01000159.1:1962-4737 GCA_002404335.1 Gemmatimonadales bacterium UBA4720 | reverse complement strand
GTGATTGGTGAGAGCCGCTGATTGCCGCGCAGAGCTTCGAGAGTAGCCGTGTCGCACACGCCGTAGTTGATGCAGAAGTACACGTCACCCGCGTCGACCTTGCTCATCTCGAACCTGTAGTTCAGGCTCGCGGGCGCGCGGTCCGTCAGATCACGTGTGAAGGTGAGACTCGTTCCATAGCCGCGATCGACATAGATGCCGGGTGCGCTGCGGCGGTGCGTGAACAGGCTCAGCGCCAGCTCGTTGTGAGGCGATCCGAACCAGGGCTGGCGCAGATCGATGCTCGCGTTGTAGGTCGGGACGAAATAGCGCGCGAGGGAGCTCGTCTGCGGGACGGATGCGTTGTGGAAGATGCCGCGGTTGTTGAGCGAGCTGGCGAAAAGGTTTCCTACCACGCCCTGTACGTCGAGGCGGCGGGCGCCCCCCAGAAAATTGTAGTGCGTGAAGCGGGCCTCGAACTGGACGAAATCGATCGTGTTGAATCCGGCGCTCAGGCGCGCCTCACGCGGGGGCGATTCCTGAACGGTAACGACGACCACCTTGGCCGAGTCGGGAGTGGCAATGTCGATGGGCGGGCGCGCCTCGATGGCGGCTCGCCGGAACAGGTTCGATTCGTACAGCGCGCGCTGGCTTCGCAGCATCTCGGAGCGGAGGAAGATGTCGCCAATGTGGAAGGTCAGCGATTTCCGGATCGTGCGCTCGCTCACGTCATCGTTCCCGGTGACCACGATGTCTTCCACCGTGGTCTTGTATTTCGGGTTGAGCGTGAGAGAGACGACGGCGGTTCTCGAGGCAGTGTCGACAACGACCGACGTATCCACTTCGGCGTCGGCGTATCCCTGGTCGAACAGAGCCCCTTGGAGGAAGACACGCGAAGTGTCGAGCCTGATCAGATTGAGCGGCCCGTTCCTGCCCAGCACGACATGACGATCGATCTCTCTCTTCGAGAGCAATGGTGGTGTCGGCTGATTGATGATGACGTTGGAGACGATCGTCGGCGGGCCTTCCTTGATCAGGAAGGTGACGCCGACCTTGTTGCGCCCCCTCGGAACCACCACCGTATCAACGTCGGTCTCGCGGTAGCCGCGCTTCCAGTAAAAGACGCGGACGCGGAGCAAATCGCGCTCGAGCTCTTTATGATCGAGGTATTTCTTTGTGTAGAAGTACTTCGACTTCGTGATCCAGCAGAACGGCGTGACGATGAGGCTATTGCAGTGCGAAGAGGAAGTGTAAATGTTCTGAAGCAGATCGGTTTGCTTCATCGCCTTCACGCCCTTGAGCGTGAGGTTGACTACCTCGGGGTGGAGATTCGCAACGGGCTGGACATCCTGAGCCGCGAGTAAAGCCGGAACAAATAGGAGCGCGCCGGCGATCGCGGCGCGGAAAAGCTGCAACGGTGAGGCGGTCGGCCTACAGACCTTCCAGCAGTGCGTCGTTGCTTGGCGTCGCTGCGATGCGCTTGATGAGCCATTCCATCGCCGAGCTGGATGGCATCTGTTGAAGGCCGCGTCTGAGTGTGTAGACATGCTCTAGCTGATCGGGACGAAAGAGCTTGTCTTCACGACGCGTGCCGCTGGTCGCGACATCGATCGCCGGGAAGATTCGTTTCTCGGAAAGCGAGCGATCGAGCTTGATCTCGCAGTTGCCGGTGCCCTTGAACTCCTCGAAGATGACGTCGTCCATTCGCGATCCGGTCTCGACGAGAGCGGTAGCGATGATGGTGAGCGAGCCGCCGCCGTGCTCGGGAGCCACGGAGCGCGCCGATCCGAAGAAGGCCTTTGGTTTCGCCATGGCCGAGGAATCGAGGCCACCCGACAAGGTACGGCCCGTGCCCCGCTCAACGGTGTTGTAAGCGCGCGCCATGCGCGTGATGGAATCCAATACGATGACGACATCCTTGCCTAGCTCCACGAGTCTGCGGGCCCGCTCGAGCACCATCTCGGTCACATCGGTGTGCCGAACGGCGGGCATGTCGAAGCTGGAGGCAACAACCTCGCCATAGCCCCAGGTGATCATCTCGCTCACTTCTTCGGGGCGCTCGTCCACGAGCAGAACGAGGAGGGCGGCCTGGGGATGGTTGATCGCCACGCCTTCGACGATCGCCTGGAGGAGCATGGTCTTGCCGGCGCGTGCCGGGGCAACGATGAGCGCGCGCTGGCCGTACCCGATTGGCGCGATCAGATCGATCGCTCGGCGGGTGAGCTCGGGTCCGGTCTTGGCGGGTTTCCCCGTCTCGAGCTTCAGTTTGCGCTCGGGATACGACGCGGTGAGAGAGCCGAAATCAGGACGCCTTGCCGCGGCCTCTGGATCGGCTCCGTTGATTTCCTTGGCGTCGACGACGACTACGCGATTGCGATGATCGTGCCCGGTGGTGGCGAGCACCTGATCGCCGCGGCGCAGCATGTACTGCCGCATGACCTGCGTCGGCACGTACGCATCGCCCGGCTCGGCGAGGTAGCTGTTCGCGGCGCGACGAATGAAGCCGCCCTCGCGCTGCGGATCAAACCACCCCGTGGTTTCACCATCCGGAATGACAGGAGCGACTGGCGCACGCGAAGCCTGCTCCGTTCCGCTGCCGCCGCTACCGCCTCCTCCTCCGCCGCCGCCACTGCCACTGCCTCCGCGTGGTCCGCCCTGCGGGCGCTGCCTGCCGCGCCCGCGCTGATTGCGGCCGCGTCGTCCGTTGTTGCGGTTGTCGCCGCGCTCACCAGGATGCCGTTGATTGCCATCGCGCTGCTGTTGGCCGCCTCTCTCTCCGCCGCCCCTTTCTCCGCC
>DHJM01000159.1:0-1875 GCA_002404335.1 Gemmatimonadales bacterium UBA4720 | reverse complement strand
TGTACGGAGCCTGCTGTTGCTGCTGTGGGGAAGCGCCTGCGTCGCTCGATCCATTGGGCGAATCGTCCGCGCCGGAATTGGATTCGGAATTCGCCGCCGCGCTGGGCGCGGCATTGGGAGGTGGAGTAGGAATGGGAGAAGGGATGGCTGGTGATGTCATATTGTCGCGCGCGTCGGGTAATTGCGCTGCGTCTGGGGTGGGTGTCAAAGGATCCATGGGCTCCAGGTACGGATCTACATCACTGTAGGATTCGGAGAGTGGAGTTTGTGGTTGATCGCCGGAAGGACGAGACCTCCGGCCGCGACGAAAAGGACGTCGACGTTCGCTCATGCAGTTGTGGTGTGGCTGAGAAGAAAAGTGCTGCTCGAATGGCTCACGTGCACCGCGGCTTAAAACTCACGCGATTACCGGAACCCTATTCTGTATGGAATGGCGCGCTGCTAGGCTGCGCTGGTGCAAGAATGGTACTATCGACAGCCGGAATTGTCCAGCAACAATTGAATGGTAGGCTCCTGCGCGGGGAAAGTCCAGCAGCTTTTTCTTGGAGCGGAGATTTTGCAGCTAGCTTTGTGGCGTACAATACCCAAGGATGCCTCCCACGCGTATGACCGCCCCGAACGAATCACACACGCATGACTGAAGCGCACGCATCTCCCGCCAGCGAAGAGCTCGTTGATCCGCTGCCCGCACTCGAGCGCGCGGTGGCCGAGCGTCCCGATGACGCCAAAGCGCTCGTCGCGCTGGCGAATCACTACTGGCTGATCGGCGCTGGCCCGGAACCAGTGGGTGATCTCGCCTCGCGCGCGATTGCATCCGATCCCGAGAACAGGGCCGCCTGGCATCTGTGGGCGCTGGCGGAATCGAATCCGAGGGAGCGCATGGCGCGCTGGCAGCAGGTATCGTCACGCTTCCCGGAGGACCAGCTCGCGAAGGCGAATCTTGCCGACAACGCGGCGAGCCTGGCGGGCGCGGAGCACGACTACCAGGCGGTCGATCTCGCCATCGACACGTACGAAGAATTGCTGGTGACGGCCGAGCACCCTGATCAACGCGCTGCGCTGGAGAAGGCGATCAAGACGCTCAAGGGGTGGAAGTTTTGACTCGGCAGAATCCGAAAAGCAAGCATACAGAGGCGCTGGGTTCATCGTCGGTAGAGAGCCGCGATGCAAAGCCGCACGAGCATGGTACTTCGCTCAATGAGCTCCGTCACTTCCGGGAGCGATTGAACGCTGGAGCTGCTCGGCCTCGTCGCATCCCTGGTGCTGAGGTGTGATGACTGCGTGACGTATCATCTCACTCGCTGTGCCGAGGAGCGCGTCTCGCGTGCCGAGATCTTCGAGTCGCTCTCTGTCGGTCTCGTTGTCGGTGGGTCGATCGTGATTCCGCATCTTCGGCGCGCTGTTGATAGGTGGTCTGAACTGGAGCGTCTCGCGCGCTAGCCTTGTGCAGCGCGCAATTCTTGGATTGTCGCGCGCGGTCGGCGCGGGGTATCCTCTTCGAGAGCTCTCCTGCCCGTAAGCGGGCACCCGCGCTTCGCCTTGCGGCTCGCTGCACACGCCGCCTTGCAGCGGCGCTGGCTGCGGCCGCTCCCTCAGAGGACACCCCTCGCCTCCCTGCCCGAGACACGTAACAGCGCGCGCACACGAAGTCTCGTGCGCGAGTACTCTCAGCCCAGGACCGAATCTCCGCGCGCCTAAGCGCGCGGACGCGACGGAGCCGCGAGGTCCGCGACCGACGAGCGCGACACGTACATCTCTGATGCTTCCACAGAACCTCGGCATATCGAGCGCGCCGCGGTACTATCGCACACGAAGCGCCGCGTGCGGTTACGAACTCAGTGGGAAGGAGGGTGAGGGTGTCCTCGGAGGGAGCGG
>DHJM01000077.1:14801-15149 GCA_002404335.1 Gemmatimonadales bacterium UBA4720 | reverse complement strand
AATCGGATCGAGAAATCCGTTGGTGACGGCGAAAATCACCATGACCTGCTGCTCCACCGCCATCGGACGGTACTGCGGCTGCTTCAGAATCTCGACAGTTCGAGCGCCGCGCTCTAGCTGCTTTTTGGTAGCCGCGTCGAGGTCCGACGCGAAGGAGGAGAACGCTTCGAGCTCACGGTACTGCGCGAGGTCCAGCCGCAGCCTGCCGGCGACGGAGCGCATCGCTTTTACCTGCGCCGAGCCGCCGACGCGGGAAACGGAGATTCCAACGTTGACCGCCGGACGGACGCCGGCGAAGAAGAGGTCAGCCTCGAGGAATATCTGACCGTCGGTGATCGAGATGACGTT
>DHJM01000077.1:11786-14687 GCA_002404335.1 Gemmatimonadales bacterium UBA4720 | reverse complement strand
ATCGAGATGACGTTCGTCGGGATATAGGCGGAGACGTCCCCCGCCTGGGTCTCGATGATCGGAAGCGCGGTGAGCGATCCGCCGGCCTTCATAATGGTCTTGCCATCGATGATAGACGCGTCCTCACTCAGCTTCGCGGCTCTCTCGAGCAGGCGCGAATGGAGATAGAACACGTCCCCCGGAAACGCCTCGCGGCCGGGAGGACGGCGAAGCACGAGCGAGAGCTGGCGATAAGCCGCGGCCTGCTTCGAGAGATCGTCGTACACGCACAGCGTCGGAAGGCCCTCGTTGTACATGAAGTACTCGGCCATCGCGCAGCCGGAGTAAGGCGCGATGTACTGCAAAGGCGCCGGATCGGACGCACCCGCGACGACGACGATCGAGTACTCCATCGCGCCCGCCTGGCGGAGCTTCTCGACCACGGAGGCGACGGTCGAATTCTTCTGCCCGATCGCAACGTAGACGCAGATGACGCCGGTGCCCTTCTGATTGATGATCGTATCAATCGCGATGGCAGTCTTCCCGGTTCCACGATCGCCGATGATCAGCTCTCTCTGCCCACGGCCGATCGGGATCATCGAGTCGATGGCCTTGATGCCGGTCTGGAGCGGCTCCTTCACCGGTTGGCGGACGATGATGCCAGGCGCCTCCGATTCGACCTTACGCGTGTGCTTGGCGTTGATCGGACCGGCGGCATCGAGCGGACGTCCGAGTGGATCGACGACGCGGCCGACGAGCTCGTGCCCGACTGGAACCTCGAGCACGCGACGCGTGCGCCGGACCTCGTCCCCTTCCTTGAGCTGGAGATAGTCGCCCAGCACGACCGAGCCGATGTTGTCTTCTTCGAGATTGAGAGCGAGGGCGGTGATTTTCTCGCCGGTTTCGGAGGAGGTCACCTCGAGCATCTCACCGGCCATCGCCTTCTGAAGTCCGTAGATGCGAGCGATTCCGTCCTTGACCTCGAGGACGGTGCCGACGTCCTCGACATCGAGCTCGTGGAGGTCCGCCGCCTCGATCTCGCGGAGGAGTATGTCCTTGATTTCGCTGGGACGAAGGATCGTATCAGTGGCCATGATTTATCGCTCAGAAGCTGGGTTGGCGGGTGCCCGGAAAACCCGTTCGGCGGGGGGATTTCCTTGCTTGTGAAATTTATCACAAGCTCCTTTTTGGTGCAACGACAGACCTTCTGGAAGAGTCGGGCCGCAAAATCGTGGACTAGAGATTCGGGCGCGGTTTCGGGCATCCACAATCCCGAGACAGGGCTTTAGGTGCGGCTTCTCGTCCGTCCTTGGGCGAACCTGTCGATGAGATCGATCGTTCTGAGCCGGGCGAGCGACGCCGGCCGGGTGCCGAAGATCCTTTGCGTCGTCACGGCCAGGTGGGATGACGAGGCAAAGTCGAGGATCCGGGCGATATCGCGAATGTCGTGGCCGGGGTTTTTTGCCAGCTCCGCGGCCGCGATCAGTCTGACCAGATCGATGACGCGCTTGAGATTCGGCGCGCCTGGCTTTGCGAAATTTCGGCTCAGGTGCTCGCGGCTCAATCCGACGGCCTTTGCCAGCTCCTTCGTCGTGACCGGCCGACCTGAATGCGCGACGATCACTTCCCACGCGGTTTTCTGGAGCGGAGTCGTGAGTCCGAGCGCGGGTGGCGGCTCTATCAGCGCATGTCGAAAGCGCGTGGAGAAGGCATGCGGGTTCACCAGATCGCGCGCCGTGTTCTCGTCGATTCCTTCGACGATCACATCGATGAATCCAAGTCCCGCGCAGCGGGCGGCGGCCGGGGAATCTGTCGGTCTGAGCGGCATGATCGCGAAGAAGGGAGCGCTCGGAAATTCGGCTGCAAACGCGGCGGCCTTCCACGTGTCTTCGCCGGGTGAGCCGAGGTCGATGAGCGCGGCATCTACCAGCACCCTCCGAAAGACGGCTTCGAGCTCCTCGGCCGAGCGCGTGGTGATGATCTTCCACTTCCGGCGGGGAAACGCCGCGCGGACGAGGGCGCGGGCCCGGTCGCGCTCCAGGTGAACGACGAGCGATGGGAGCGTCGATCCATTCGTGGTCGAAGCCAAGATCAGACTCCCGCGTCCACGGTGTCGAGGTCGGGCTTGCCTTCGATGAATTGGCGCACGACGGGATCCCCCGTGTGCTGGATCTCGTCAACCGTTCCGACCTGCCGGACCTTGCCTTCGAAGAGCATCGCTATGCGCGACGCGACAGTGTACGCGCTCCGCATGTCGTGGGTGACGACGATGCTCGTGACCCCGAGCTTCTCTCGCATGCGGATCATGAGCTGGTCGATGATCGCGCTGGTAACCGGGTCGAGTCCGGTGGTCGGCTCATCGTACAGGATGTACTTGGGCTGCCGCGCGATCGCGCGAGCGATGCCGACGCGCTTTCTCATTCCACCCGACAGCTCGGCCGGGAACTTGTCCTCCACACCGGGAAGATCGACGAGCTCCAGGGCTTCGCCGACGCGCTTCACGATATCGCGCTCGCTGAGCCGTCCCTCCTTCCGCAGTCCCATGGCGACGTTGTCGCAAATGGTGAGCGAGTCGAAGAGCGCGGCGAACTGGAACACGTAGCCGATGTGGGACCGGAGCGCGTACAGATCCGCGCGCGGGAGCTTCGGTACCTCCTGGCCATCGACCCAGACCGTTCCGCGATCGGGGTCGAGCAACCCGACAATGTGCTTGATCGCGACCGACTTGCCGGTGCCCGAGTAACCGATGAGGGCCATTGTTTCGCCCTCTTCGACTTCGAGCGAGAAGCCCTCCAGCACTTTCTTGTCGCCGAAAGATTTGTGGACGTCGATCAGCTTGATCATGTCACAAAGATGCACCGGGTCCCCGGCGGGGGAAGGGGCTCTGGCATCTCGGTTTGGTCGAAAGCAAAGCAACTGAAC